>CAXTPM010000037.1:0-16412 GCA_964245865.1 uncultured Fimbriiglobus sp.
GCACGAGGTTCGGCGCGCTGAGTTCCCCTTTGGCGAGCGTGCCGGAGTTCTTGCCGTCGCGCAGCACCACCGCCCGGTCGGCCGAGCGCGTGACTTCCGCCAGGCGGTGCGAGATGTACACCACCGCCACCCCGGCGTCGCGCAGCTTGTCGATCACCACATACAGCCGGTCGGTTTCGGTTTGGGTCAGGCTCGAAGTCGGCTCGTCCATAATCAGCACGCGCGCCTTCTGCCCCAGGGCGCGGGCGATCTCGACCAACTGCTTCTGCCCCGGCGACAGCAGTCCCGCACGCACACCCAGCAAGTCCGCCGGCAGGCCGACGCGCGCGAGCATCTCGCGCCCCGCGTCCAACATCGGCCGGCGGTCGAGGAGTGCCAGCGGCCCCAGGCCCGTGAGTTCGCGGCCGAGGAACAAGTTCTCCGCGACGGTCAGGTTCTCGGCGAGGTTCAACTCCTGGTGGATCAGCACCACCCCGGCGGCGAGTGCCGCGCGGGCGCTCGGGAACACCGCGGGTTTGCCGTCGAGTTCGAGGCGCCCGGAGTCGGGCTGGTAGACCCCGGCGAGCACTTTCATGAGGGTCGATTTGCCGGCGCCGTTCTCGCCGACGACCGCGAGCACCTCGCCGGCGCGCACCTCGGCCGACACGCCGCCCAGCGCCACGACGCCGGGGAACGCCTTGCCGATGTCGATGGCCGCGAGCACGGGCGGGGTCACTTCGAGGCGCCCGCAGCCGCCGCGGCGAGTTCGGCCCGGAGCGCCGGCGCGAACTCACTCACCTTGACGGTCTCGACCTTGGCGCCGTTAATCTCCTGCGTCGGCCCGCCGTCCTTGGTGACGACGCGGTACGGCTCGACCCGGTCGGCCGGCTTGGTTTCCTTGCCCCGCGCGACGTTCACGAGCGTTTCGACCGACTTGTAGCCGTAGTTGAACGGGTTCTGCACGACGGTACCGAGGATAGTCCCCTCGGCGATGCCGTCGAGGGTGCCGTCGCTCTCGTCGAAGCCGACGATTTTGACCTGGCCGGCGATCCCCTTGGCCTTGGCGGCGCTCAGGATCGTCGGGGGGTTGTAGGCGTACAGCCCCACGCAGCAGAGGTTGGGCGTTCCCTTGAGCTTCTGCAGCACGTCGTTGGCCTTCTGGGCGGCAGTTCCCTTGTCGTTGTCGTCGAGGTAGATGCCGTCGAGCGTGTACTTGCCGAGCTTCGAGCCGGGGTCGCGTGGGGCGTCTTTCGCCCCGGCGAGTTCGTCGAGGGTGCCGCCGACGCGGGCGGCGGCGTTGGCGCTCGACATCGTGCCGATGAACACCGCGACGGTGCCGCCCTCGGGCAGCGCCTGCTTCACCAGGCGCCCGACCGCCTTGCCGGCCTCGTAGTTATCGACCCCGACGTAACACAGCCGGTTGCTGCCCGGCGCGTCGTTGTCCATGGCGATGAACGGCACCTTCTCGGCGACGTTGGCGAGCTTCTTGGCCTGGTTGGCGGGGTTGATCACGCTCACCGCAAGGCCGTCGATGCGGGTGCGCACGAGGTCATCGACGATCTGCATCTGCATCTGCGCGGTCGCCTCGGACGGCTGGCGGAACTCGAGGTCGCAGTCGAACTCGCGCGCGGCCTTCTGCGCCCCGAGTTCGGCGCGCGCCCAGAACGGGTCGATACAGTTGGTGACGATGGCGACCTTGGTGCGGCCCCCGGCGGACTTGGTGCCGGCGCCGGCGGAGTCGGAACCCGCCTTATTGCAGGCGGGAATCGCGAACAGGAGCGTGAGCAGGGCGGCGCGGACGGCGGTCATCGGGTTCACCACGCGGGGAGGGGTGCGGTGCGGGTTCGTAAAGTCCCCTCCCAAACTACGAACGGGGACTTAGTTCGTCCACTGCGGCCCGCTTTTGCGCTCCCGCGACGGACTCGTGAGGTCCGCCCGGCGGCTGGCGTCGTCGTAGAGCGCCTTGGCGGTCTCCGGCATCGCCTCGCCGCGTGCGGCGCGGTAAATCTCGACCGCGAGTTGGCCGGGCTTTTCGAGTGCGGCGCGGGGCCGATCCGCCCCGAGGCGTGCCTCGATCCCCGCCTGCACGGGGTCGCGGTTGGCCCCCATGTCCCCCGCGCCGGTGCTCGGCAATAGGGGGGTGTTCGGCCGGTCCACATACGTTTTGGCGCGCTTGGCCTCGACGCTCATTGCCGCGAGTTCGTGGGCGAGCACCGCCGCGAGTTCCGCGTCGGAGCAGCGCGCGGCCAGCCCCTCGCTCACGAGAACCCCGTTCAGGTCCGGGTGGCCGATGGCCGGCTCGGTCACGCCGACGAGCGCGAAGGTCGGGTTCACGCCCAAGAACGCGGTCTGGGCTACCAGCTCGCTGCCGATCTGATCGACCTTGGCGGCGAGCGCGGTGGACCCCGGCGAGACCGCCGGCGGGGCGGCGCTCGCGGTGCGCGGCTTGCCGAGGGGGCCGTCGTCGGCGAACTCAGGGAAGCTCGCGCAGCCGGCCAGCGGGATCAGGAGGAGCAGTGGGCCGGGTCGCATCGCTTCGCCCTCGACGTGGGAGTCGGGAGCCTATAGCCGATTGGCGGGGGCGAAGCAACCTCACCCCCCGGCCCCCTCTCCCAGGAGGAGAGGGGGTGATCGGCGCGGCGGGCATCATCTACTGGGCGTGCCATTGCTTAAGGCACGCGCTCTCACCCCCTCTCCTCCTGGGAGAGGGGGCCGGGGGGTGAGGTCTCTTCCACGGCGGGGCCGGTAGACCCGCCGCCCTACTTCGCCAGCGTAATCCGGTAGTGCCGCGCCTGCGCCGGCGCCGAGTACGGCGCCCCGGCCAGCGTTGCCACGCCGTCCGCCACGGTGTAGGTGAACGGCTTGCCGTTCATCGGGTCTACCGGTACCGGCACGGTCAACTTGTCCAGCGACTCGGGCAACTTACCGGTGTCGAGCGCGAACAGGCGGATCGCCTCGGCGACGCGCAGCCTTGCAATGTGCTGGTCCATGCGGGCCTGGGCGCGGACGATCTTGGCGGTCGAAGGCGGGAGTTGCAGGAACATCGACACCCGGCCACCGCCCCGGAGCTTGTCGTCCAGCGCGTCGAACAGCGGCAGACTTTGGGCCGGCGGCAGCGCGGCGTAGCCGGACATCGTGTCGAGGATCGCCACGTAGTCGGCGTACTCGGCCGCGAGGATCGCCTGCAAGGGCGGCAGTTGCCCCACGGTCGCGTCCGGCTTGCCGGCGGCGACTAGCTTCTCGCGCGCCTTGGCCACCAGCGCGGCGTTGGCGGCGCGGATGGCGTAGAGCGCGCGGAACGTCACCGACGACGTGGTGACCGCCGACGGCCCGAGGTTGAACAGCACCTCCAGCTCGCGCAGCATGGCAGCCAACTGCCCCTCGCCGGCCACCTGCTCGGCGCGGTAGAGCGGCCCCGCCTCGCCGCCGACCGCGTTGTACTCGCCGCCGAAGTTCTCGTGCATATTGAGGAACGGCGTCGGCAGGCTGGTGAGCGCCCAGTACAGGTTCGGGCAGTCGGGGTGCTGGATCACTTCTTCGAGCACCTGGCACGCGATGCTGCCGATGGCGACGCCGACGAGGCCACCGATGAGTGTCGGCTGGGTTTGGAAGGTGCGGGCGAGCGCGAACAGGGTGCACGCGGTTTCCAGGGCGTCGAGCGGCCGGCCGTTGGCCAGTTGCGAACGGGCGTGAATCTGGAGCTTCGAGGCGAGCAAGCGCATCTGCTGGACTTCGGGCAAGAGCGTGCGGTAGCCCTCTCGCTTGAGAATCTCGTCGATCTGCCAGTCGGCGGCCGTCATGCGTGCCGCATACGCGGCATTCGCCGGGGGGCCGTACTGACTCTCGTTCGCCGCGACTTTCTTCAACTCGGGCGAACTCAGCGGCGCCTCACGGTTCTTCTCGTCCTGCTTCTGCACCTCGGGGTCGAAGAAGTAGTAGCGCTGCTCGAAGAACACCTTCATAAACCCCTGCACGCGGTTGCCCGGCACCCGGTCGCGGAAGTCGGGCAGCAGTCTCACCTGCGTGAGCGGTTTCGCCGGGCGCGGCGTGACTGTCAGCGGCACGGTAATCACGCCATTGACCGGCTCGATGGGCGGCTGCGCCCGCGCGGCAGAGCAGGCGGCGACTAGCAGGGCAAGTGTTGCAAATATTGGACGCATCGGGGCACCTCGTCGGGTTCGGGTCGGGGTCACTGCATCAAAACCGCGCGCGGGTCGGAGCGCGGCGTTAGCGGGGGCGACTGCCGCACGGGGCCGCGCGCCACACTCAGCGGCGGCTCCGGCGGGCGGAAGCGGTTCAGCATCGCGTCGAGCCACTGCTCGTCGGTCAGCGCGGGGCTAGTGCGGGGCGGCGCGACCGGTGCTGTGGCGGGTGGTTCGGCCACGGGGGCGATAGCCGGGGGCGGGCTAGGCAGCACTGGCGACGGGCGCGAAGTCAGGAGCCACCCCGCCGCCGTCAGGATTTGCGTCCCGGCCAGTGCCAGGGCGGCGAGCTTCCAGAACGGCCCGCGCCGCCCCGCCGCCTTGCCGGCCTGGAACAAGAGCGCGTCGCGGTCCAGCCCGCCCAAGTTCGGCGTCAGTGCCGCGAGTTTCGGCATCTCACTCGGCGTCATCGCGCCCCCTCGTGGTCCGGGTCCAGTTCGCGCCGAAGCTCGGCAATCGCACTCTCGTAGCGCCGGTACGCGGTCGCCACCGACACCCCGAACGCGTCGGCGATCTGAGACAAGGTCAGGTTCCCCCACAGCCGGGCGACGACCACCTCGCGCACCTCGTCGGGCAGTCGGCGCAGGGCGCGAACCGCCTCGGCCGCGTCGAGCGCGTCGCACTCCGGCGCGAACCACGCCTCGGGCCGCGCCACCGCCGACTCGCGCTTGCGCCGTCGAGACTCGGCCTTGCCGGCGTCGATGGCCCCGCGCCGCACCACCCGGTAGAGCCACGCGGCCGGGTCGTCGGGCATCGCAGAAAGTCGGGCGAGTTTGCCGAACGCGGCCTGCACGGCGTCCTCGGGGCTAGTGGTGTACGAGCGCGCCAGCAGCACCAGCGGCCCGGCGTGGGCGTCGATCAGCACGGCGAGCGTGGCGGCGGTGCTCACAGGGGAGATGACGGCGCGGGGCGGCGGGTTTTTCGCGGCGGCGCTCGGTACCGACCTCGGGCCGCACGAACGCGGCGCGCTTCGGACACGGGCAGGCTCCTTCGCTGCGCTCAACGGCGCTTGCCGCGGTCGCTATTTTATTCACAGCTTCAGTCCGATCGGGGAGACGGCCGTGGCGGATGTCTGGGACGTGGCGGAGATCGAGCGGCTCTCGCCCGACGAGGCGAACACCAAAGCGGCCCGCAAGCTGCTGAAGGAAAAGCGCTTCAGCGCGATCTCCCGCCGGGGCGACGGCCGGGGGTGGTGGGCGAGGTGTCGCGGCACCTCCGGCGACTACGAGGTGACTGCCACGCTGCCCGACGGCGGGGCGCCCGGCGCCCGCTGCACCTGCCAGAGCTACAAGCGGCCGTGCAAGCACGCCGTCGCGCTCTTGCTGCACCTCGCCGCGCACCCCGAGGAGCGGGCCGGACCCGACGCCGAGTCGGTAGCCACGCCCGCACCCGGCGGCGACTTCGAGGGGCTTCTGGCGGCGTGCTTCGAGCGGCCCGACTCCGACACGCTGCGCTTGGTGTTCGCCGACTACCTGGAGGAGTCGGGGGACGAGGCCCGCGCGCACTTTGTGCGGCTGCAACTCGCCCGCGCGCTGAAGAAGGCATTGCCCGCCGCCGAGGCGAAACTGCTCGCGCCCCTGCTGGCGGGCCTGCCCGAGTGGGCGGCGGACGGCCTGACGGCCCGGCGCGGCTTCCTGACCCTGCGCGTGGGCACCTGGGGCGAGTCGAGCGCGCGGGCGTGGCCCGAGCCGCTGCACCGGCTGTTCCGGCTCGGCTGGGTCGAGCGGCTCGAGTTCTGGGGGCAAGCCGCGACGCTCACCGGGGGTTTCCGCCGCACCGCCGGGCTGGTCGGCGCGCTTGACTTCGGCGACCGCGTGCTCGGCGCGCACGCCCTGCGGCACGTTGCCGCGCTGCTGCGGCCGGGGCGCGGGCGGCTCCGCAGCGTCAAGGTTTCGCCGGCCGACCGCGCCGAGTGGGGCCGACTTGCCGCTCACCGGGCCTGATGCCGCCGCCGCGCCCTTTCCCTAAGCTAAGCCGCAAACGACCGCGCCCACTTATTTCTCACGACGGAACACTGGCATGGCCACGAAATCGGTCTACTCCTTCGGCGGCAAATCGGCCGACGGCGACGGCAAAATGAAGACCCTCCTCGGCGGCAAGGGCGCCAACCTCGCGGAGATGTGCAAGATCGGCATCCCCGTCCCGCCGGGGTTCACCATCACCACCGAAGTCTGCGCCAACTACTACGAAGCCGGCAAGCGCATCCCCGAGTCGGCGGTCCCCGAGATCGACGCGGCCGTCACGCAGATGGAGACCACTTTCGGCGGGCGCAAGTTCGGCGACCACGCCGACCCCTTGCTGGTGAGCGTCCGCAGCGGGGCCGCCCTGTCCATGCCCGGGATGATGAACACCATTCTCAACCTCGGCCTGACCGACGCCAGCGTGGAAGGGTTAGCCGCCAGGACCGGCAACCCGCGGTTCGCCTACGACAGCTACCGCCGGGTCATCGACATGTTCGGCAGCACCGCGATGGGCTGCGAGCACGAGGAGTTCGAGCACGAGATCCACAAGCTGAAAGACGAGAAGGGCGTCAAGCTCGACACCGACCTCACCACCGACGACCTCAAGGAACTCGTCAAGCGCTACAAGGCCGTCTACGAGCGGCACGTCGGCAGCGCCTTCCCGCAAGACCCGCGCCAGCAACTGATGCTGGCGATTAACGCGGTGTTCAACTCGTGGAACGGCAAGAAAGCGATCGAGTACCGCCGCATCGAGCGCATCGAGGGGCTGAAGGGCACGGCCGTCAACGTCCAGGCGATGGTGTTCGGCAACATGGGCGAGGGGAGCGGCACCGGCGTGGCGTTCACGCGCGACCCCAACACCGGCGAGAACGTCTTCTACGGCGACTACCTCATTAACGCCCAGGGCGAGGACGTGGTGGCCGGCATCCGCACCCCCGAGCCGATTGCCCGGCTCGGCGAGGAGATGCCCAAGGTTTACGAGCAGCTCGTGCAAATCCGCTCGGTGCTGGAGAAGCACTTCAAGGAGATGCAGGACATCGAGTTCACCGTCCAAGATGGTGTGCTGTACATGCTGCAAACCCGCACCGGCAAGCGCACCGGCTCGGCCGCGGTGTCGATCGCGGTCGAGATGGTCCGCGAGGGGCTGATCGACGAGAAGACGGCCGTGAACCGCGTGGCGCCCGACTCGTTGAACCACCTGCTACAGCCGCAGCTCGACCCGAAGTCGAAGGTGATGCCGGTGGCCCAAGGCATCGCCGCCAGCCCCGGCGGGGCGTCCGGCATCGTCTTGCTTTCGGCGGAAGCGGTGGTCGAGCACGCCGCGAAGTTCCCCAAAGACGCGATCATGCTGGTGCGTAAGGAGACCAGCCCCGAGGACGTGGCGGGGATGCACCTCGCCAAAGGGATTCTGACTAGCACCGGCGGCAAAGCCTCGCACGCGGCCGTGGTGGCGCGCGGCTGGGGCAAGCCGTGCGTGGTGGGCTGCGAGGCGATGAAAATTGACGAGGCGTCGCAGACGATCACCATCGCGGGCCACAAGGTCAAGGCCGGCGAGTTCCTCACGATCAACGGCACCACCGGCGACGTGATGATCGGCAAGGTCGAGACCGTCGAACCCAAGATGACCGGCGACTTTGCGACGCTGATGGGCTACGCCGACAAGGTGCGCAAGCTCAAGATTCGCACCAACGCCGACACCCCGGCCGACGCCCGCAAGGCGCGCGAGTTCGGCGCCGAAGGCATCGGCCTCTGTCGCACCGAGCACATGTTCTTCACGGGCGCCGACGAGGCCGAGAAGAAGGCGCGCATCTCCTCGATCCGCGAGGTCATCCTGGCCGGCGACGTGGCCGGGCGCGAAGCGGGCTTGAACAAGGTGCTCGTGTTCCAGAAGCGCGACTTCGTGGGCCTCTTCGCCGCGATGGACGGCCTGCCGGTGACGATCCGCCTGTTGGACCCGCCCCTGCACGAGTTCCTCCCGCACGAGGAGGCCAAGATGCAGGAAATGGCCACCGAGATGGGCGTCTCGCTCGACGCGATCAAGGAGCGCATCGACGCGCTGCACGAGTTCAACCCGATGATGGGGTTCCGCGGCTGCCGGCTCCCCATCGTCTACCCCGAAATCGGCGACATGCAGGTGCGCGCGATCATCGAGGCGGCGATCGAAGTCAAGGCAATGGGCAAGTCGGTGCTGCCGGAGATCATGATCCCGCTGATCGGCACAGTCGAAGAACTCAGCGTGCTGAAGAAGCGGGCGATCACGGTGGCCGAGGAGACGATGGCCAAGCACGGCACGAAGGTCGAGTACCTGATCGGCACGATGATCGAGTTGCCGCGCGCCTGCCTGGTCGCCGACACCATCGCCCCGGAGGCCGAGTTCTTCAGCTTCGGCACCAACGACCTGACGCAGATGACCTTCGGCTTCAGCCGCGACGACATCAACGGCTTCATGCCGACGTACTTGAAGGAAAAGATTCTGCCGATCGACCCGTTCCAGTCGCTCGACACCAAGGGGGTCGGGCAACTGATCCGGCTGGCCATCGAGAAGGGGCGCGCGGCGCGGAAGGCGAGTGCGGGCGAGCACTTGAAGATCGGCATCTGCGGCGAGCACGGTGGCGACCCGGACTCGGTGGCGTTCTGCCACGAGGTCGGGATGGACTACGTCTCGTGCAGCCCGTTCCGGGTGCCGATCGCCCGCCTGGCGGCGGCGCAAGCGGCGCAGGCCACCGGCGGCGGGGTGGCGGGGCGGGATAAGTAAACAGAGGGCGCGAGTTTGTTGGCCCAGTCGAACAGACCTCACGCCCCGTCCCCCTCTCCCAGGAGGAGAGGAGGAGAAGTCTACTAGGACAGTCGATTGCGGGCGCAAGCCCAGTAGATGATGCCCGCCGCGCCGATCACCCCCTCTCCTCCTGGGAGAGGGGGCCGGGGGGTGAGGTCTCTTACCCGCCGGGGCCAACAAACTCGCGCCCACTCCAGGCTCAGTCCCATGCTCGACCTCGCCGCCTTCAACCTCACCGTCGCCGATGTCCGGCGGAACCCCTCGGTCGCCTCGCTCTACGAAGACGCCGTCCGCAGTGACAGCGCGCGCGTGGCCGAACTCGGGGCGCTGGTCGCCTACAGCGGCTCCAAGACCGGCCGCAGCCCCAAGGACAAACGGATCGTCAAGGCCGCGCCCAGCCAGGACGATGTCTGGTGGGGGCCGGTGAACATCGCGCTCGACCGCGCGAGTTTCCTGATCAACCGCGAGCGCGCCCGAGATTATCTGAACACCCGCCCGCGCCTGTATGTGATTGACGGCTTTGCCGGGTGGGACGCCGCGAACCGCCTGAAGGTGCGCGTCATCTGCTCGCGGCCGTACCACGCGCTGTTTATGCACGTCATGCTCATCCGCCCCACCAAGGCCGAGCTGCTGGCGTTCGGCGAACCCGACTTCGTGATTACCAACGCCGGCGCGTTCCCGGCCAACCGCCTGACTAGCGGGATGACCTCTCAGACTTCGATCGACCTGAGTTTCGAGGACCGCGAACTCGTCATCCTCGGGAGCGAGTACGCCGGGGAAATGAAGAAGGGCGTGTTCACGATCATAAACTACCTGATGCCCAAGCGCGGCATCCTGAGCATGCACTGCTCGGCCACCGCCGACGCCGTGACCGGCACCACCTCGGTGCTGTTCGGCCTCAGCGGCACCGGCAAGACGACGCTCTCGGCCGACCCCAAGCGCCGCCTGATCGGCGACGACGAGCATTGTTGGGGCGACGACGGCGTGTTCAACATCGAGGGCGGCTGCTACGCCAAGACGATCGACCTCACCGCCGAATCCGAACCCGACATCTACCACGCGCTGCAGTACGGTTCGGTGCTCGAGAACGTGGTGCTGAAGCCCGACAACACGGTGGACTACTTCGACGCGAGCATCACCCAGAACACGCGCGGCGCGTACCCCATCGAGAGCGTGCCGGGCGCGAATATCCCGTGCGTCGGGGGCCACCCGCGCGACGTGATCTTCCTCACCTGCGATGCGTTCGGCGTCCTGCCGCCCGTGGCGCGGCTGACGCGCGAGCAGGCGATGCGCTACTTCCTCGCCGGCTACACCGCGAAGATTCCGGGCACCGAGGTGGGGGTGACCGAGCCGCAGGCGACCTACTCGCCCTGCTTCGGCGGGCCGTTCTTGGTCTGGCACCCCCAGAAGTACGCCGAACTGCTCGCCGAGAAACTCGACCGCCACAACTCAAACGTCTGGCTCCTGAATACCGGCTGGACCGGCGGGCCGTTCGGCGTCGGGTCGCGCATCAAGCTCCGCCACACCCGCGCCATCCTCGACGCGATCCACGCCGGCACCCTCGCCACGGCTCCCACCGCCGTGGACCAGGTGTTCGGGCTGGCGCGCGTGACGGAAGTCCCCGGCGTGCCGGCAGACCTGCTCGACCCGCGCGCGACCTGGCCCGACGGCGACTCCTACGACGCTGCGGCGCAGAAGCTCGCGGCGCAGTTCGACGCCACGGCGGCCCTGATCGCCTCCGGCCAAGTCCCCGCCGGCGGCATGGCGGGCTAGTTCGACCCCCTCGCCACCGGAGATGCCATGACCCAGTCCCAGTTGATCGGCAAGTTCCTGCGCGGCAGTGATGTCCTGCTCGCGCGCTACCTCGACGACCTGACCGACGACGAGTGCCACCGCCAGCCCGCGCCGGGGGTGAATAGCGCGGCGTGGGTGATGGGACATTTGGCGCTCATCGACCGCCGGGCGCTCGACCGACTCGGGGCCGAGTCGCCGGAACTGCCCGAGGGCTTCGAGCAGAAGTTCGGGGCCACACGCCACCCGGCCGGGGACCAGTCGCACCTCGGCGACCCCGGCGAGCTGCGCCGGCTGTGCCGAGACTACCGGGCGCGCCTGATCGCGGCCGTCGAGTCGGCGTCGGACGAGGTGTTGGGTAAGCCGCTCGAAAAGCCGAGTGCCATCGCCTCGACGGTGGGCGAGTTCGTCGCGTTCATGGGCCAGCACGCCGCGCTGCACCTGGGGCAGGTGACAGTACTGCGCCGGAGTCTGGGGCGTGCGGTGGTTTCTTAGGCCGCGCCCCTACGGCAGCGGCGACTCGCGCAGCACCACTTCCAGCCGCATTGCCGGCTCGTCGGTCGCCCCGGCCGGCGCCACGCGCATCCGCAGCACGCCCGACGCCTTGGGCAGCTTGTAGGTGAGGATCAGGCTGCGCTCGCCGTGCGACTCTGCCTCCACGGGGTCGAACACCTCCGCGTCGGCGCTCTTCAAGTATCGCTTGTACTGCCCGCGCAGCCCGGCGAGGAGCGCCGCCATCTCCGGCCCGCTCAGCGCCACCGGCGGCGCGGCCGAGTTCGCCTTGCGGGCAGTGAAGTCGAGCGTGACGGCCTCCTCGTCGAACTCCTCGGCCCGCTCGGTGGCCGCGCGGGTCTCGCGCCGCTGGCTCACGAGTTCGGCATCGAATCCGATCTCGGCGAGTTGGTCGGACGCGAGGCGCCAGGCGTTGGGGGCGAAGCTCTGGCGCGGCAGGGTGGGGATGCCGTCGAAGTGCTCCTTCGGGGCGGCGACGCAGCCGGCGGCGAGGATCAGGAGCAGCGGGGCGGGGCGCATGGCGCGGGTCTTACCGCGCCCCGCCGGTGCGGGTCAAGCTAGTTCTTGCTGTGGCAGCCGATGCAGTCGTGGGTCAGTTTCGCGCCGGGCTTCGCTTTCTGCCACTCCGCCGCCTCCGCCGCCCAGCGCGTGCCGGGCAGCTCCTCGGCGACGAGCTTGAGTTGGGCCGTCGATTTATCGGTCTCGCCGAGCCGGCGGTAGGCGTAGGCGAGGGCCATGCGCACCTCGCCCTTGGAGTGCTCGCCGAGGTCGGCGAAGCCGTCGCCGTGCAGCTTGAGACTCGTCTCCATGTCGCCGCGCAGCTTCTCCAACAGCGGCTTGGCCATCCCCGGCGGCGCGGCGGCACTGGCTTGCGTGAGCACCGCCGCGCGGGGGATGCGCACCGCCACGCTGTCCGGGGCGAGCGCCACGGCCTCGTCCATGTCGGCCAGCCCGCCGTTCCACTCCCTCATTCCTTCGGCGAGTTTGCCCTTCTGGAACAGCGGCCCGGCCTGGAATACGCGCACCGTCCCCTTCCAGACCAGCGCCTCGGCGTGCTTGGGGTCGAGTTTCAGCCGGTCCTCGCAGGTCTTCAGCCCCCTGGCCAGCCGGTCGGCGTCGCCCTTGAAGCCGGCAAAGATGTCCTCACGCACCGCGAGGTCGAAGCGCTCCGGCTCCGCGGCCGGCGGGGGGGCGGCACTCAAGGCGGCGGCACTGGCAACGAAGAGGGCGCAGGCGAGCAGTCGCATCGGGAGACCTCGGGCGTGGTGGGGGGGCAGCGGGTGTTCGGCGGCGGGGTGATGATCCCGGGTTCGTACAACTCGGCGACGGGGACGTACAGCGTCATCACCAACGGCATGGCGTTCGGGCCATCGGGGTACGGGTGGAACCGCACGGCGGGCATTTCCGAGACGGTGAGTATGTACCAGTCGGCGAGGCAGAGCGGCCCGCTGAACGCGCGCACCAGGAAGTCGATCAGCGACGGCCCGAGCGGCACGCACTCGCCCCCAGGCGGTGGCAGTGCCACAATCGACCACTTGGCGGGGTCGGGGTCGGTCAAGTAGTAAAAGTTCAACCCCTGCGTATCCCCGCCCAGCGGCAAGAGACCGGGCAGAATCGGGTGCGGCGGTGTGGGGTAGATTCTGCGGCGAATGTCGCCGGTCGCATCCCAAGTACCCGCGTCGGCCCAGTGATTGGCGAAGATCGCGCAAATTGTCTCGTAGTAGCCGCTTCGGTACGGGTTGTGAACCCACATCCCCTCGGCGCACGGCCACTCGTCGGGCTTGTCGCAGAACGCCCCCGTGCCGTAAGTTTCGATGAACGCGCGCCAGTCGGCAGGGATGTCCGCGAATGGTGCGAGCGACTCCGCCAGCGGCCTGCCCCTCGGCCCCGAAGGCGAAGGTGGGGGCGGCACGAGGCGGATTAATTCGTCCAGGTTCGACGCCACGACTGGCCCTCCGCTCCGCGACAGTCACGCACCACGTTCCTATCCCCTCCCCCCTTGGGGGGGAGGGGATAGGGTGGGGGTAGCTCCGACGGGGCCGGGGAGGCCGAACTCATTCCAAGCTCACCCCTACTGGTCCTGCCACCCCCCACCCTAGCCCTCCCCCTCAAGGGGGGAGGGGACTGGGAGAGATGCCCCGTCCAGCAGGTGCCCCAGCTTGTCCCGCTTGGTGCCCAGGTACGCCCGGTTGTGCTCCCCCGGCGGGATGATTACCGGCAGGCGCTCCACGATCTTCAGCCCGTGCCCGTCGAGGCCGATGACTTTGCGCGGGTTGTTCGTCAGCAGCCGAATCTGCCGCACGCCTAAATCATGCAGAATCTGCGCGCCGATGCCGAAGTGCCGCAGGTCCGGCGCGAAGCCGAGGCGCTGGTTGGCCTCCACGGTGTCGAGACCCTCTTCGGACTGCAACTTGTAGGCGCGCAGCTTGTTCAACAGCCCGATGCCGCGGCCCTCCTGGCGCATGTAAGCGATCACCCCGCGCCCGGCCTCCGCCACCTGCCGCATGGCGTACTGGAGTTGCGGCCCGCAGTCGCACTTCAGGCTGTGCAGGGCGTCGCCGGTGAGGCACTCCGAGTGCATGCGCACCAGTACCGGCTCGTCCTGCACGGCCGAGGCGCCGTCGAGTGACTTCGGGCCGATGCCGCCGAGCGTCAGGGCCAGGTGCGGCTCGGGGTCCACAATCGAGGAGTAGGCGAACAGGTCGAACGTGCCGTACTCGGTGGGCAACTTCGTAATCAGTTCGCGCTTAATCAAGCGCTCGGTGCGCCGGCGGTACTCGATCAGGTCCGCGATGCTGCACAGCTTCAGCCCGTGCGTGCGGCAATACTCCACCAGGTCCGGCAGGCGGGCCATGCTGCCGTCTTCGTTGAGAATCTCGCAGATCACCCCGACTTCCCGGAGTCCGGCGAGCCGGCAGAGGTCCACGCTCCCCTCGGTGTGCCCGGCGCGCACCAGCACGCCGCCGGTGCGGGCGATCAGCCCATCGACGTGCCCCTTGTCAGTGACGAGGTCGTGCGCGGTGCTGGCCGGGTCGGCGCAAACCCGGATGGTGCGGCAGCGATCCGACGCGCTGATGCCGGTGGTCACGCCGTGGCGGGCGTCGAAGTTGTGCGTGAACGGCGTGGCGCTCGGGTCCAGGTGGACGCCCGGCAGTAGGTCGAGTCCGAGCCGGCGGGCCTCGGCGGGGGCGAACGCCACGCACAGCCGCCCGCACGCCTCGCGGATCATGAAGTTCACGTCCGAAGGCGACATGCACTCCGCGGCCATCACGAGGTCGCCCTCGTTCTCGCGGTGCTCGTCGTCCACCAGCACCACCATCTTGCCGACCTTGAGGTCGGCGAGGGCGGCTTCGATCGGGGCGAACTCGGCGCGGGCGGCGGTCATCGGCGTCTCACACGGGTGCGAGGGGCCGAATCAGCCCCCAGGCATCATACCCGGCATGCCCCCGCCCGGCCCACCGGGGCCGGCCTGCTTGGGCTGCGGCTTGGCAACCGGCTTGAAGTCGGTGCGCAGTTGCTCCAGGCGCCACGGGAGGCCCTTGAGGAACTCGTCGAGGCCCGCCGGGGGCGTCGGCGACAGCGCCGAGCCGTTCGCCGACGCCTTGAGTTCGGCGAGCTTGGCACTCAGGGTGGGGGCGTACTCGGGTGCCACGGCCAACAACAGCGAGGCCGGGGCGACCGGCGGGGGGCTGCCGCCCAGGCCGACCACTAGTTCAGCAGCGACGACTGCCTTGAGCATGTTCGACCCGGCGGCGAACTCCGGCGGCGGGGCGGGCGCCTTGGTGACGGCGCCGGCGGGGGCGAGCCGGCCGGGAGAGTTCCACAGCTCGAACAGCCGCGCCGCGTCCTCGGAACTCATCGCCCGGCCGTCGGGGTAGGCCGAGGCGGCGGCGAGGTCGCGCGCGAAGTCCGAGGGCACCGGCGGCAGCAGCGACATCACCCCGGCCACCGCCCCGCGCGGCACCGAGAGGGCGCCGAGTTTCCTAAGCGCTTCGGCCCCCTGGGCGGCGGTGGACCCCGGCCTGACGTACTTCAGGTACGCCGCCACCGGCCCCTCGGCCTGCAAGCTAGCGATTAGTTCGTTCGCCCCCAGCGTCGCCGATTGCTCGGTCGCCTCGACGTGCCAGCCGTAGGCGTTGAGGTTCCGCCCGCCGGGCTTGAGGTACGCGCCGTTGGACCCCGACATCGGCGGCATCAGCCGCCAGTTACGCTGCTTCTTATCGTCGAACTCCGCGAGCATCGGCACCACGAAGCTGTACTCGCCCCCCGGAGTAATCGCCACCGCACTTAGCACGCACTCGACGCCGTTCTGGGTGCGCTTAGAACCCAGCGTGCCGCGCGGCTCGAGCCTCACCTCGCCGGGGTAGCGGCGGAAGACCTGCACGATGTCGGTGCGCGCCAGGTCTTGCGCGACACTGCCGAACGCGCGACTGATGCCCTCGGCGTCGGTCGGTCCCGCCACCGCGTTGCGCTGCCCGGCGGAGATCGAGAGGTAGACGGCGTTGAGGAAGTTCGGGTCACGCGGGTTCGCCGGGTCGGCCTTCGCCACCGCCTCGCCGAAGTTCGCAAGCGTCCGGCGCGCCTCGCGCTCGACCACGAAGTCGATGGCGAAGATGTACGCCAGGAACAGCAGACCGCCGACGACGCCGATCAGCCAGCCGAGTTCGGCGTAGCGCTCGCCGGTGCGGGTGCCCTCCGAGGCGCGAATCTGCCGCCGCGCGACGAACGCCAGCACCACCGCGAGCACCGGCAGGAACAACAGGCCGGGTTCCTCCAGCGGCTTCCCCTTGCCGTAGGCCAGTAGCCCCAGCAGCGCCACCAGGAACACGAACAGCCCGGCTGCCACCAAGCTAGCGACGGCGGTGCCGGAGATCGGCGCGTACCGAATAGTGTCGCCGGGCGACTGCTGCGGCAAGCGCGGGGCGGTGAGGTCGGACGACATGGCTTGCGGCCCCAGGCAGATGCGGACTGGACTGTGCCGCTAGTACGCTGCGGGGGGGGCGGCGGTTCAGCGGGTCGCCGAACCTCAATCCAGATACACCCGCCGCGCGGCGCGCATGTACGTCTCCTCCAGGTCGATCGGCACCGACCGGTGGACATCCAGCGGCAGCGGCAGCGTCGGCAGCGCCTCGCCGACGCACAACGGTCGCCGCCACACCGCGAACACCACCGCGGCGGCGATGTTCGACA
>CAXTPM010000038.1:0-8469 GCA_964245865.1 uncultured Fimbriiglobus sp.
CTCGCCCGCCCTGACGGCTGCGGCCCGCAAGTCGGTCGAGCGGACGGTTCGCCTCCTCGACCGGGGGGCGGCCAAGGTCCGCGCCGCAGCCGACGCGCTGGCCGCAGCCGACGCGCTGGCCGCCGCCACGGCAACGCTCGCGGCCGACCGCGAGTTGCTGGAGTCGATCCCCGGCGTCGGCCGGCAGACGGCCACCGCCGTCCTGGCCGAGTTGCCGCCGGTCGGGCACCTCGGGTCGGCCGAGTCGGCGGCCGCGTACTGCGGCCTCGCCCCGCAGGAGTTCACCAGCGGCACGAGCGTGAGGAAGCGGACCCGGCTGTCGAAGGCGGGCAACGCCCGGCTCCGCAAGGCGCTGTTCCTGCCGACCCAGACGGCGGTCCGGTTCAACCCGGTGCTGCGGGCGTTCTACGCGCGGCTGGTGGCGGCCGGCAAGCCGAAGATGCAGGCGATCGGTGCGTGCATGCGGAAGCTGGTCATGCTGTGCTACGGGGTGCTCAAGAACCGCGCCCCGTTCGACCCCGCGTGGGCGTCAAGAAAGACCTGTTGACAACACGCTATCTGGTTCGGCGTCTTGGCACTACCCACCGGGCCGCATCCACGGGAATAACTCGCCGCCGTACAGCTCCGGGGTGTTGAACTGGGCCACCCCGTCGCGCACGTCGAGCCACCGGCACAGCAGTCTGACCGGGCCGGCCGGACTGGGGCAACTCCACGGCGACCGGACGAACAGCTCCTCGGCCGGCAGCCGCTCCCCGTCGTCGTCCAAGTACCAGTACTCGTCCTCGGCGGCGGTCAGGGCCGCTAGCAACGCCCGCTGGCTGTCATCCAGCACCAGCCGCCCGGCGAACTCGGTGCCAGGCGTCGGCTCGAACCCGAAGGCATATTCGTGGTAGTGGACCTGCACGCCTCGACGCCCTCCGCCCGCCGAACTTGTAATTAGCTTGCGCGCCGCGCCGCAAACTCTTGCGCCCACTCTAGCCGGCCGCGCGGCGGGCGGCAATCCCCAAGGCCACGGACCGCATCGGGTTGCGGCGGCACAGCCCGCACCCGGCCCCCGCCGGCCCGCGCAACCTATCCCATAAACCGACCTTGCGCACCGACCCGCCGACCGAGCCGAACTACTGATTAGCTTGCGCCGCCGCGCAACCTATCACGGGTGTACCGCCGGTGTCTGCCCCGCTAGCGTAACGCCAGCGGGGCAGCACTCCACTGTCAAGCGGCGAAAGCCCGCGCCCCGACCTTGCGCGCCGCCCGACGCCGCCGGCCAAGTTCGGCGGCGTCCAGCCCCGCGTTCACCCCCGCCAGCCCATCAGCCCCAGCAGCCGCGCCAGCGCTTCGAGCGCGAACGCCTCGCCGTCCGCCGCGTGTTCGCTCGCGGCCACCGGCACGCCGGCGAGCCAGTTGCCGACGCTCTCGCGCAAGACACCGGTGGCCGGGGAGCGTTCCGGGAACAGGGCGCTGAACCCCGCCGCCGGCCAGAGCAGTTCGACGGGGCCGCGACTCGCGCAGAGCTTCTGCGCCAGGTCGAGGCCGGCGCGATCCGCTTCGCGCTCGGTGAGGGGCACCCAGCCGCCGCCGTCCCACAAGCAGTCCAATCCGCACGGCGTCACCAGTTGCGGCACGCCCAGGCTCGCGGCGGCGGTGAGGCGGTCGATGCCGCCGGCGTGCGGCCCCCCGGCGAGTTGCGCGGCGAGTTCGGCGGTCGAGAGTTCCAGCACGCCCGCCGCGCCGCCGCTTCGGACGCGCGCTTCCAGAGCACGGCCCCCGGCGCCGTCGCTCGCGAAGAACTCGGGCGCGAGGCCGGCGGCGCGCGCCGCCGCTTCGAGGGAGTCGCGCCAGGCGACCGGCCGCGCGGGGAGGCTGACGAGGACGGTGCGCATCGGGTCCAGCCCAGGGGCGGAAATCCGTGCTAGACTACGCCCGGCCGGCTACGCCGACGAGGGGCGACGGGGAGCAATGAGGGGGACGATTCCGATGACGCCGACCGCACCCGCGAACCGACTCCGCCGCGCGCTCTGGTGGGGACTCGCCGCCGCACTGGCGTCGGGCGCGATGGGCTACGGCTTCTCGCTCGCCGGCGAGACTCTGCTGGGGGCGCAGAACCCCGACCCGCTCGCCGCGACGCCCGCGCCGGCGGAGCACTGGCGTTTGCCGCTGGTGATGGGCGCGGCCGGGGGGGGACTCACGGTCCTGCTCGAGTGGCTCGGCGGCGCCTGGGCCAAGCCCAAGGCGCGCCGCGCGGCCCCCGCCGCGGTCGGCACCGGGGGACTCGACCCGCAGGTGGCCGCACTCTTAGCGTCGGTCGAGGCGAAGTCGGGGCTAGTAGTGGTAGGTGACATCCAGCAGGAAGCGGTTCTTAAACAGCCCGCGCGACCCCGCGACGGGGAACTCGTAAGCCCCGCCTAGGTCGAAGTCCTTCAGGAAGCGCCAGCGCGCCCCGACCGCCCCGGTGAGCAGGCCGCTGCCGCGCGACTGCCCGCCGAAGTTGATCAGGTCGCGCCCCTCGACCCCGATCGCCCGCTCGCGGCCATTCGTCGTCACCTGCGCGTAGTTCAGCTCGAACAGCGGGAAGAACTTGTGCTTGTTCTGCACGTCGAACGAGAGCTGCCCGCTGGCGTAGAAGTAGTCGCTGCGGTCGTGGTTGGTGGAGATCGAGTAGCCGGCGTTGGCTAGCGCGTTCAAGCCCCCGAGGCGCGTCTTCACCAGCGCCTGACCGGCGCTTAAATACGGCGTGACGCTCAGGCTCCCGGTGTCCTGGAACGCGCCGGCGCTGCCGAGGGGCACCTGGAACGTCACCCCTGTCGCGGCGATGGTGCCGCCCTCGGGGTCGCGGTAGAACGTCCACTTCGGCGCGAGCCAGAATTCCGACAGGCCCGTCTTTTTGCCGTAGAAAGACCCTGAGCCGGGGTTCACCGAGATCACGCCGAGCTTGCTCACGACCAAGCTCAGGCGGTCGGTGAACGCGAGCCGGGCCTGGCCCCCGAAGTACCAGATGTCGCCGCCGCGGAAGTCGGGCTGGCCCGAGGGCACCGTCTGGTAGAGGCCGTTGAGGCGTAGGCCGGTGGTGCTGCGCGGGTCTTCGAACGTGAACGGCGCGCTGACCGGCGCGGCGAACTGCTCGAACTCGCGCTCGCCGCAAAACAGGCCGTCGGGGCTGCGGCCGATCAGCCCGAAGCCGCCCGACGAGCCGCCGCTGGAGCGGGGTGCGTCGCCGTCGATGCCGCGCACGCGCCCCGTGCTGCCGTCGCGGTCGCGGCCCAGGCGGCTGGTGCGCGGGGTGTCGCCGTCGGCATCGTCGTCGATCCGGGCGCGGCGCGGGCGGGTGTCCGATAAATACTCGAACAGCCCGTCGAGACTCGGGGGCGCGTCGGGCTTCGCCGGCTCGCGCGCCTCGACTTGCCGCAGGCGGTCTCCCGAAACCGGGGCGGCCGACTCGGACTTGAAGCGCAGCCGCGCCGGCCGCGGCGGCAAGTCCTCGGCCGGCTCGTCGTCCCGCTCGGCGCGGGCGCGCCCCGGAGACGAAACTGGGGCGCGCGGCATCTCCGGCGCGGAGAGCAGCGACTCGGGGCGCAGCCGCGCGGCCGGGCGCTCGTCCGGCTCGGCGGCGCGCCCCGCCCCCGCCGCCCCGGCCAGGGCCGAGAGGGTGAGCATCGCGGTGAGTGTCGCCCGCCTGTGCATTGGCCGAGTCCCGGTGCGCCCCGTGCGGGCGGGAGAGTTTCCCCCGTCGCTGGGTATCGGCACGCCGGGGCGCCGACTCGACCCGAACTCCCCACTTTGCGGGACCGGCGCCCGCGGTCAAGTCCGCGCCATACGAATGACGATGCGACCCGCGACCCGCCCCCGCCGACTCAGGAGCCACGCGATGACGACCCCGGCCACCCACGCCCACGGCGACCACGACCACACGCACGGCCCGGCCTGCGGGCACACGGCCATTCAGCACGACGGCCACGTCGATTACCTGCACGACGGCCACCTGCACCACCCCAACGCGGGCAGCGTGATCGAGGAGCACACCCTGGCGGTGAGCGCGGCCAACCCGGCCGAATGCACGCCGGACCACCACTGCGCCGGGCACGACGCGGGCCACGTCCACGGCGCCAACTGCGGCCACCCGGCCGTGCCGCACGGCGACCACGTTGACTACCTGGTCGATGGCCACCTGCACCACCCGCACGGCACGCACTGCGACAACCACGGGGCCGTGCAAATCGTTGGGTAGTAGTGTACCGTGGTTTGTGGTCCGTGAACCGCGTAGGATGAAAGCCCAGGGACGAGCGTCCCTGGGTTCCTCGCGCGGGGGTGCAAGCGATGCCGGGCAGCCGTAACCGCGCCTCCCTCGCTGCGGGTCTCGCCACGCTCGCGGCCTGCAGTTTCGTGCCGATGTGGGAAGTCTTGGCGCTCAACCGCGTCTGCGGACTCGGCTACGGCACGACCCTCTGGCACATGCCCGTCACTTGCTACGGCCCGGACCCGAGCGGCGGGTTCACGCACTACGTGGCGAACCCGGCCACCGGCGTCGCCGTGACCCTCATCGTCACAGCGCTCGTGGCGCTGCCGACGCGGTGGCTCACCGGGCGGCTCGAACGCATCGAGGCGCAATCTACGCCGGATTCGATTGCAGGAACTCTTCGACCCGCGCCCGCTCCGCCCCGCTGAGCCGGTAGTCTGCCGCGCCGGCGACCTCGCGCAACTGCCCGGCCTTGCGCGCCCCGACGATCGCCCCGGTGACGGCCGGGTGCCCGAGCGTCCAGGCGATCGCCACCTCGCCGGGGCTGCGGCCGCTCGCGGCGCCGATGTCGCGCAGCACCTCGACTAGCTTCAGGTTGCGGCTAAACAGCGGCTCCTGGAACTGCTTGCCGCCCTTGCGCCAGTCGTCGGCCGGGAGCGCGGCGAGGCGCTCGCGCGTCCAGGCGCCGGTGAGCAGGCCCGACTGCATCGGCGAGTAGACGATGACGCCGATGTCGTTCGCGGCGCAGTACGGCAGGATGTCCGATTCGATTTCGCGCCGCACCATCGAGTAGGGTGGCTGCAGCGAGGTGATCGGCCCCAGCGGCGCCACCCGCCTCATCTGCTCGGCGCTGAAGTTCGACAGCCCGCCGTGGCGGATTTTGCCCGCTTTGCGCAGCGACTCAACCGCGCCCCAGCCCTCCTCAATGTCGGACTCAGGCTCGGGCCAGTGGATTTGGTACAGGTCGATCACCTCGACGCGCAGCCGCTTCAGACTCGCCTCGCACTCGCGCTCGATGCTCTCGGCTTTGAGCGACTTGCCGATCTCGCGTGCCTCGTTCCAGACGCGCTCGCACTTCGTGAACACATACGGACGATTCGAGATGCCGTCGAGCGCGCGGGCCACGACCTCCTCGGAGTGGCCGAGGCCGTACACCGGCGCGGTGTCGATCCAGTTGATGCCGAGGTCCAGCGCCTCGTGGATGCTGGCGATGCTGTCGGCGTCGTCCTGCGCGCCCCAGCCGAACGCCCAGCCGCTGCCGCCCACGGCCCAGGCGCCGAAGCCCAGCGGGGTAATGAGCAAGTCCGAGTTGCCGAGGCGGCGGGTCTGCATGGCGATCGGTCCTGGCGGGTCGCGGGGCGGGCGGCTAGTGTATTCGGGGCGTACCGCACGTTCCGTACCCGTTCCCCGGAGTCGCCGCGATGCACCTCGTCATCTTGGTGGCTTGCGCGCTCGCGCAGGGCGCCCCGGCGCCGCTGGCGAAGTCCGAAGTCGCCGCGACTTCGGACTTCGCGCTCTCACTTTACGACCCTGCCACTGGGGCGTTCCGGGTGTCGCCGGCGACCCCGCCGGGGTTGCGCGCCACGCACGGCGGGGTGCAGGTTTTGACTGCACTCGGCACGAAACTGCCCGACGCGGCGAAGACCAGGGCGTTCGTGGAGTCGTGCTACGACCCCGAGGCGAAAGCGTTCCGCGAACCGGGCGAGAGGTCGAACCCGGCGATTAACTCGGTCGGCATCATGGCCGCGCTCTCACTCGGCGTGCCGAAGGAGAAGGTGCGGCCGGCACTCGTCACACTGGGGGAGACGGCGAAAACCTTCGAGGAGGTGCGCATCGGCGCCGCAGCAGTCGAGGCGTTCGGGCCGAAGGAGTGCCCGTTCGAGTTGGGGCCGTGGGCGGAAGTGATCGCCGCGAACGCCGGGGCCGACATCCGCACGGTCGGCAGTGTGGCGGCGTTCCACCTCAGGCTGGGGCGACCCCTGGCGCGGCGCGCGGAAGTGGCGACCATGCTCAAGGCCGGCCAGCACCCCGACGGCGGCTACGCGGCACCGGGGGCGGACAAGTCCGACGCGGAGACGACTTACCGGGTGATGCGCGCCCTGCACTACCTCGGCGAGAAGCCGCGCGACGCGGCGAAGCTGAAGGCGTTCGTCGCCAGTTGCCGCCGCGACGGGGGCGGCTACTCGACGGTTCCCGGCGCCGGGGCAGATGGGGCCACGATGAGCGGGGCGTACTACGCGGTCAAAGTGCTGGGGTGGCTGGACTAGCCGCGCCGAGCGCGTCGCGCCTCTTGCGCGCGTCCACGAACGACTTCACGCACAGCCCCACGAACACCGCGCAAATCAGCACCATCAGCAGGCCCGAGCGCTGCGCGGGTGCCGTCGGGTCGAACGCCACGCCCTTCGAGTATTGCCGGATGAGCGGCACGAACCCGCCAACCGCTCCCAGCAGGCCCACCATCGCGGCGGCG
Source organism: uncultured Fimbriiglobus sp. (assembly GCA_964245865.1). Taxonomy (GTDB): domain Bacteria; phylum Planctomycetota; class Planctomycetia; order Gemmatales; family Gemmataceae; genus Fimbriiglobus. Next base: position 6,702 of record CAXTPM010000038.1, read on the forward strand.
TGCATGACGTGCTTGCGGATCGACTCCCGGAACGCAAGAATCCCGCACACGATGAGGGCCGCGCCGAACCCGGCGGGGATGAGGGCCGTGGGCGACACTTTCCCCTCGACGTTCGGCACGGCGTTCAGGTAGCCGGTCACGCCGACCATCGCCAGCAAGGCGCCACTCAGGATCGTCGGCCAGGCCATCATCGCAAGTCCCCCGCAGGTGTTCGTCCCGCTGAACTAATAGTCGCCGCCGGTCAGCGCGGCCACGACTTCCTCGACCGCTTCGGATGGCCCTGCCAAGTCCAGCTCGAACGCATCTCGGTACACCGTCAGTTCGACCTGGCCCCGGCGGAAGCGGCTCAAGCCCACGCCGATGCCCACGTCGAAGTCGTCGGTGTTGCCGACGTAGCCGAGCCGGCCGAGCACCGTTTCGAGCGCGGCGCGGGCGGCGTCGTCGGCGGCGTCGGCCAGCACAACTCGCGTCACGCCTACTCCCATTCGATGGTCGCCGGCGGCTTGCTGGAGATGTCGTACACCACGCGGTTGACCCCACTCACGCGGTTGATGATGCGCGTCGCACTCTTGGCCAACAACTCATACGGCAGGTGCGACCAGTCGGCGGTCATGAAGTCGTCGGACTGCACGCAGCGCAGCGCAATCGTGTCTTCGTAGGTCCGGCCGTCGCCCATCACGCCGACCGATTGCACGGGGAGCAGCACCGCGAAGGCCTGCGCGGTGCGGCGGTACCACCCGGCCGTTTGTAACTCTTCGAGGAAGATCGTATCGGCCTGCCGCAGCGTGGCGAGTTTCGCGGGCGTGACTTCGCCCAGACAGCGCACCGCCAGGCCGGGGCCGGGGAACGGGTGCCGCCACACAAGCGACTCGGGCAGGCCGAGTTCCAGGCCGAGTTTACGCACCTCGTCCTTGAACAACTCGCGCAAGGGTTCGATCAGCTCGAAGCCGAGTTCCTTGGGCAGCCCGCCGACGTTGTGGTGCAGCTTGATCGTCGCGGCCGGGCCGTCGGGGCTGCCGCCGCTCTCGATGACATCGGGGTAGAGCGTGCCTTGCGCCAGGAACTTGGCGCTGGGAATCGACTTCGCCTCGGAGCGGAAGACCTCGATGAACTCGCGGCCGATGACCCGCCGCTTCTCCTGCGGGTCGGTCACGCCCTTGAGTGCGGTGAGGAAGCGCTCGCCGGCATCGACGGCGTGCAGGTCGGCCTTGAACCAGTCGCGGAAGGTGTGCCGCACCATCGCGGTCTCGCCCTCGCGCATCAGGCCGTTATCGACGTAGATGCACGCCAACTGCGGGCCGATCGCCTTGAGTAGGAGCGCGGCGCACACCGCGGAGTCAACCCCGCCCGACAGGCCGCAGATCACGCGCGAGTCGCCGACCTGGGCGCGCACGCGCTCGACCGTCTGGTCGATGAGGGTCTGCATCCGCCAGTCGCCCTTGGCGCCGCAGATGTCGCGCAGGAAGTTGCCCAGAATCAGGCTCCCCTGCGGCGTGTGGCTCACCTCCGGGTGGAACTGCAGGCCGTAAACGGGGAGCGTGGCGTGGGCCATCGCGGCCGTCGGGCAGGTGTCGGTGGCGGCGAGCGCGGCGAAGTCGCCGCCGGGTTCGACCTGGTCGCCGTGGCTCATCCAGACTTCGGTCTCCGGCGGCAGCCCGGCCAGGAGCGCGTGCGGCCGGGTCAGGTGCAGGCTCGCCCGGCCGTACTCGCGGTGCGGCGACGACTTCACGGCGCCGCCGAGCGCTTGCTTGCGGGCCACGTGGTAGGG
>CAXTPM010000038.1:8479-16348 GCA_964245865.1 uncultured Fimbriiglobus sp.
CGCTTGCGCCGCGAGTTGCAGCCCGTAGCAGATGCCCAGCACGGGGACGCCGAGGCGCAGGACGCCGGGGTCGAGTTTCGGGGCGCCCGGCTCGTACACGCTCGCCGGCCCGCCGGAGAGGATGACCCCTTTGGGCGCGAGTTCGGCCACGCGCGCCGCGGTGATGTCGTGCCTTACGATCTGGCAGAAGACGTTGAGGTCGCGCACGCGCCTTGCGATCAACTGCCCGAACTGGCTGCCGAAGTCGAGGATCAGAATCAGGTCGCGCTCGGTCGTCACGTCACTGGCCCCCGCTCGCCGACTGCCGGCCCTGCTCGGCGGCGCGCTCGCTGGCGGCGCGCACCGCCTCCATAAATGTGCCCCGCACCCCGGCGAGTTCGAGCACCCCGAGGCCCGCGATGGTCGTGCCGCCGGGGCTGGTCACCGCGTCTTTCAGTTGCGCCGGGTGGCGACCGGTTTCGAGCACCATTTTAGCCGCGCCTAGGCAGGTTTGCGCCGCGAGTTCGAGCGACGTGGCGCGCGGCAGTCCGGCCCGCACGCCGCCGTCGGCGAGCGCCTCGATCACCAAATAGAAGAACGCCACCCCGCTGCCCGAAACGCCCACCACCGCGTCCAGCAGGTGCTCGGGCACCTCGGCGACTTTGCCCACCGCGCCGAACAACTCCAGCACCAGCCGGCGGTCTTCCGGCGTGGCGCGCGGACCCATCGTAACGCCCGTGGCGCTCGCCCCGACCAGGCACGGCGTGTTGGGCATGGTGCGCGCCAGGCGCGCCTCGGACCCGAAGTGCCGTTCGAGCGTGGCCAGCGACACCCCGCTTGCGACGGAGACCAGCAGGTGCCGACTCGTCAGGTGCGGCCGGACGCTCGGGGCCAACTCGCCAATCATTTGCGGCTTCACGGCCATCACCACGACCGGGCACGCGGCGAGCATTTCAGCGGGCGCGGCGTACATCCGCAGCCCCGTGGCCTCGGCGAAGTCGCGCTTCGCCGGGTCGCGCCGCACCGCGCCACTCGACTTCGGGTCGAGCGCGCCGGCGCGCGCCCACCCGGCGGCGAGTGCGGTGGCCATCTGGCCGGCGCCGAGGAAGCCGATTGCCGGCGCGGTCATGGGGCACCCAGGGGCGGGGGAAAGCGGCATGATACGGCGCGCGGGCAGAAGGAAGGGGGAAAAGTGTGAAGTGCGAAGAGTGAAGTGTGAAGGGAAGAGGAGACTCGCCCGGTGGCTGCATTCTGTTCCCTTCACACTTCACTCTTCGCACTTCACACTTTTCCCCCTTCTCCTATCCTGATGCGCATGCCCACCGCCCCCGCCAGCCCGCGCGGCTTCCGCACGCTCTCGCTGCTGACGCCCTACCAGTGGTTCGTCTTCGCCGTCTGCTGCCTGGCGTGGGACATGGACTGCATGGACCAGCAGCTTTTCGTAGTCGCGCGCGCGCCGGCGATGGCGAGCCTGGTGCCGAAAGTCGCGCCGGATGACGCGCGGTTGCCGGAGTTCGCGGCGAAGTTGCGCGAGAAGGCCACCGCCGACGGCAAGCCAGCGCCGGCCAACGGCGAGGTGCTGCGGCAACTCCAGGACTCCGACGCCGCGAGCGCCGGGGGGCTGGCCACCAGCGTGTTCATGGTCGGCTGGGCCATCGGCGGCGTGGTCTTCGGCGTGATGGGCGACCGGGTGGGGCGCGTGCGCACCCTCACCGTGACGATCCTCTTGTACGCGGTGTTCACGGGGCTGAGTGCCTTCTCGCTCTCCACGGCCGACTTCGCCCTGTACCGCTTCCTCACGGGCCTTGGCGTCGGCGGCGTGTTCGCGGCGGCGGTCACGCTTTTGGCCGAGACCATGCCCGACGCGGCGCGGCCGTATGTGCTGGGGCTGTTCCAGGCGTCGTCGGTCGTCGGCAACTGCGCGGCGGCACTCCTGAGTATGCTTTTCGGCGAACTCGACTACCGCCGGCAGCTCGAGGGGCTAGCCCTCGCCGGGCAGCCGCTGGAGGGCTGGCGACTGATGTTCCTCGTCGGCATCCTGCCGGCGCTGCTGGTGGTCGTCATCCAGGTGCGGCTGCGCGAACCCGAGAAGTGGCGCCTGGCGAAAGCCGCCGGGCCGCGCGCCAACCCCTATGCCGAGTTGTTCGCCTCCCCCCAGTTGGTCAGGCACCTCGGCTTCGGGCTGATGCTGGCGATCTCCGGCGTGGTCGGCCTGTGGGGCATCGGCTTCTTCGCCCCCGAACTCGTCCGCTCGATCCTACGCCCCGGCATCGTCGAAAGCGCCGCCGCGCTGGGGCTGAGTGGCGACGACGCGGCCCGGCTGGTGAAGCGCGACCTCACCACGCAGGTCGGCATCACCAGCCTGGTGCAGAACGCCGGGTCGTTTCTGGGCATCTTCTCGTTCGCCCTCGTCACTGCCCGGCTCGGCCGGCGCCCGGCGTTCGCCTTGTTCTTCGTGCTGGCCGGGACCGTGACCGCACTGGTGTTCCGCTACCTGGAGACGCCCAACGAAATCCTGTGGATGATCCCGGCGATGGGCTTCTTCCAACTCGCGCTGTTCGGCGGCTACGCGATTTACCTGCCCGAGTTGTTCCCGACGAGGCTGCGCAGCACCGGCACCTCGTTCTGCTACAACATCGGCCGGCTCGTCGCGGCCGTCGGCCCGGCGGCGCTGGGGTTCCTCACCAGCAGTGTGTACGCGCACCTGCCGGCGCCGATGCCGGTGCGCTACGCCGGGATGACGCTCTGCGCGGTGTTCGCCCTGGGGCTAGTCGCCCTGCCGTTTTTGCCCGAAACCAGGGGCAAGCCGCTCCCCGACTGATGAGGACAATTGCCGATGACCTCGCCCGAGTGGCTGACCCGCCGCGACTGTAGCCTGAAACCCGGCCTGCGCGACTTCATCACGCTGGTGATGATGGGCGACCAGCCCCAGTACCGCGTCGAGGTGCGCCCCGCCGGGGGGCACTTCGCCGCCGCCGTGACGCAGACCACCAGCGGCAAGCGCCTGGACGACCCGAAGCTGAACTACCCCGACGCGCAGGCCGCGCTGGCCGGCGGGCTGGAGCAGTTGCGCGCCCAACTCGGGTGGTAGGCGACCGATGACCGCGAGCCTGGTCGCCCTCGCCCTCGCCGCCGGCGTCAACGCCCTGCCGCCGGAGCGCTTCGCCGCCCTGGCCGTGGCGCCGGTCGTGCGCCTCGGCCCGGAGGTCGGCGTCGCAGTCGCGGTTCTGCACGCCGGGCGCGAGACGTACCTGAACTTCGGCAAGGTCGAGACGCCCGCCGGGGTCGCCCCGCCGACGCCCGACACGCTCTTCGAGATCGGCAGCATCACCAAAGCCTTCACCGGCGTGCTGTTCGCCGAAGCCTTGGAGCGCGGCGAGGTGAAACTCGGCGACACGCTCGCCGAGCACCTGCCGCCGGGGTGGGCGGTGCGCGAGTCCGCCCCCCACCGCCCTGTCACGCTCCTCTCGCTGGCCACGCACACCAGCGGCCTGCCAGCGATCCCGCTCTCGGTGGCGCTGGCGCCCCGGCGCGCGGGCAACCCCTACGCCGACCTCACGCCCGAAAAGCTGCGCGCCCAACTCGCCGCGACCACGCCGGGCCGGGCGCCTGGGGCGCGGTTCGCCTACTCGAACCTCGGGGCGGGACTCCTGGCCGACGTGCTCGTCCGGCGCGCCGGCGCGGCCGACTTCGACGCGCTGGTGCGCGCCCGGATCGCCGGGCCGCTGGGACTGGCCGACACCGCCGAGGCGTTGACCGGCGGGCAGCGCTCGCGCCTGGCCGCGGGGCGCGACGCGAAGGGCAAGCCGACGCCGGGGTGGGACTTCGCCACCCTCGCGGGCTGCGGGGCGCTGCACTCGACGACCCGAGACTTGGTGGCGTTCTCGCGGGCGAACCTCGGCGAGCCGCGCGGGCCGCTCACGGCGAGTTGCGGACTCAGCCACCCCGTGCGGCTCGGCCGCACCGGCCTGCTCTGGGTCCACCTCACCGTCCCCGGCACCGCGCACGAGGCCGTGTGGCACAACGGCGGCACCGGCGGCTACCGGACCATGCTCTTGCTCGTGCCCGCCGAGCGCTTCGGGGTCGTGGTGCTGGCCAACGTTGACGCGGGCGATAGAGTAGACCGCACCGCCCTCGCCCTCGCCCGCAAGTGGCTCACCGCGCCGAAAGCTCAAGCGCCTCCGGCGCGCTAATTTCTGCCAGGCTCGCCACCACCCGATTCGCCCCGGCCGCACCCAAACTCTCGGCGGTGTGGTGGTGCCCCGACAGCACCGCGAGGCACGCCATCCCGGCGGCGCGCGCCGCCTGCACCCCCGCCACCGCGTCCTCGACCACCAGGCACTCCGCCGCCGGCACGCCGAGTTTCGCCGCCCCGAGCGCGAACACCTCCGGGTCCGGCTTGCCGCGCCGCACGTCGTCGCCCGACACCACCGCGCCGAAGTAGCCCATCACGCCCGCCGAACTCAGCAAAAGTTCGAGGTTCCCCGCCGGCGCCGACGACCCGACCGCCTGCGGGATGCCGAGGGCGCGGAAGCCGTCGAGTAGTTCGCGCACGCCCGGCAGCAGCCGCACCGCCCCGCGCCGCACCAGGTCGCGGTAGGTCGTCTCCTTCTCCTCGCCGAGCGCGCGGCACTCGTCGTCGCCCAAGTTCGGGTCGAGCAGTTCGCGCAGTATCTCTGGGTTCCGCCAGCCGAAGGTGCGGTCGAAGTCGCCGCGCGAGTACGGCACACTCCGCGCGGCGAAGAACGCCCCCCACGCGGCGAAGTGCTCGGGGGCGCTGTCGAGCAGCGTGCCATCGACATCCCAGAGGACCGCGCGAATGGGCATCGGATTTCGCTTCGCTCGAAGGGTGAAGTCGGAAGAGTAAAGGGTGAAAGTAGGGGCGGGGCCGGGAAACAGCAACCGCCGAAAGCCTGCCGTCCGCGACGGCGGGCTTTCGGCGGCGACGGCCCTTCCTCACACAACGCACTTTACACTTCTCTTCTTCCTGCTCCCCCACCACGCGGCCACGAGCGGCGCGGCGAACTGCGGCGCCTGGGGCCACGTCAGCGGCGGCGGGCCGCCGAGCGGTAGCAACTCCGCCGCCACCTCGCCCAAAGGCCACCCCAGCGCCAGCCCCCAAGACGACTCGCCCGGCGCGCCGCCCACCCGGATGGCCGAAACCAGCGCACCGGCCACCAGCGCGAGTTGCCCGACACCCACCACCAGCCAGGCGCGCGACACACCGCGCCGCGACAGCCGGCCGAGCCACGCCCCGGCTAGCACGAACGGCACGAACGGCGTGACGACCTCGGCGACGGCGACCATTGCCCAGACCGTTACCCAGTACGGCAGCCCCCCCAGCGCCCACACCGTCAGGAGTGCCGGCACGTCGGCCAGAATCAGCGCCAGCACCGCCATCGGTAAAGGCGCCAGCCCGAACACCAAGAGCGGGTGCCGCCGCACCCAGCCGCCGCGCCGCGCCTCCGACTCCGCGAGCGCCGCCACCTCCGACGGGCCACCCAACTTCGCCTCGACCATCGATTCAATCGTCATCTCGGAACCCTCCTTGGTTCGCGTGGAAAAGAACCCCGCCTCGGCCAAATCCGCGGCGTGGTCGCGCAGCTCGGCCATCAGCCGCTCCCGCGCTGCCAACGGGATGCGCCGCCGCGCCAGCTCCTCGGCGACGCGCTCAAGCCAGGCCCGGCACTCCATCGCCGCCCTCCCCGCTCAGCGCCTGCGCGACCGCCCCGGCCACGCGCCGCCACTCCGCGACCGCCCCGGCGAGTTTCTTGCGGCCCGCCGGCGTCAGCCGGTAGACCACGCGCGTCCGCCCGCCGACCGGCTCGCGCTCCGACGCCAGCACGCCCTCGTCCTCGAGCCGGTGCAGGACGGGGTACACGCAGCCCTCGCCGAACCCCAGGTGCCCGCCGGTGGCGAGGGACATCTGCTGAACCAGCTCGTAGCCGTGCATCGGCCGCTGGGCCAGGAGGCGCAGGGCGAGCAGTTCGGGGACGCCGTTGAGGAAGTCGCTGGCTTTGCGGGTGGCCATGCGGAGGTGATACCCAGTGCCGTGGGGTATGGCAAGAGCAGATGCCTTACGACACGAGGTATCTATACAAGACGAGCGGGGGGCGTCAGCCCCCTGAGTCAGTCGCCCGCTTTCGGCAAGCGCCGAGCGGGCGACTGACTCAGGGGGCTGACGCCCCCCGCTGGCCCCCGGCGCGCACTACTCCGCCAGCAGCTTCGCCACCAGCGCCTTCAGCCCCGCCTGGCTCTCGCGGTAGTGCTCGCCCTCGACATCGTTCGGGCCGGGGTAGCCGTCGAAGTAGCCGCGGATCGTGCCGGTCTTGTCCACCACCACCAGCCGCGTGCTGTGGTCGAACTCCTGGCCCTCGGTCGGGTGCGGGTTCTGCGTCGGCCCGGCCTGAATCTTGAAGCTCTTGGCCAGTAGCTCGTGGATGCGCGACTCGCTGCCGGTGAGGAAGTGCCACTTCGCGCCGTCGGCCTTGTGCTTCTCGGCGTACTTCTTCAACTCCTCGGGCTTGTCGCGCTTCGGGTCCACCGTCACGGTGACGAAGCGCAGGTTCGGCGTGCCGGCGAGGTTCAGTTCCCCTTGCAGGCGCGTCATGGTGTTGGTCACGCTCGGGCACGGGCCGGTGCAGCGGGTGAAGACGAACGACGCGACCCAGACGTTGCCGAGTAAGTCCGCCTTGCCGAACGGCCTGCCGTCCTGGCCGGTGAGGCTAAACTCGGGGAGCGCGAATGCCACGCCGGGGTCGGCCCCCGCCGGGGTTGCCGGCGCGGGCGCCTCGGCCACCGGCGGCTTCGGCTGCGGCCTGCCGGGCTTCAGGAGTAGCGCGGCGGCGATGCAGGTGACGCCGACGCCGAGCAGGACGTTGCGGGCCACGCGGTTCCAGCGCGGGCGCGGCTGGGCGGGGCGCGGGGGGGTTGCGACTTCGCCGGGCATGACTGTATCCCTCGGGTGAATCAGGGTGCAAGAATGGCGTGCGACGGCAGCAGCCCGAGGCGGGGCGCGATCCCGTCGGCAGTAATCAGCGCCATCACGCCCAGCAGGTACACCAGGCTCCCGCGCAGCACCGACTTGGCGTTGGCGTGGCTGCGATTCCGCGAGAAGCGGTACGCCCGCAGCGCGAACCACGCCGAGAGCGGCAGCGCCCCGGCGAGGTAGACGGTGCCCGCCGCGCCCGTTAGAGTGGGCAGCGCGGTCGTGGGGACCAGCAAAATCGCGGTGGCGAGCGTGGCCAGGCCCGTCAGGCGACCGCCCTCGCCGTCCACGACGGGGAGCATGCGGAAGCCGCCCCTGGCGTAGTCCTCGCGGTGCATCCACGCGATGGAATAAAAGTGCGGCAACTGCCAGACGAACAGCACGCCGAACAGCGACCCGGCCTGCGCGGTCAGCACCGGGTTCGCCGCCAGCCAGCCGATCACCGGCGGCAGCGCCCCCGGCAGCGCCCCGACCACCGTGTTCCAGGTCGTGAGGCGCTTCAGCGGGGTGTAGACCGCCACGTAGGTGAACGCCGTGGCCAGCGCCGCCCACGCCGACGCGGACCCCGGCCGGCCGAGCGCCAGCACCGCAACGCCGGCGACCACCGCCCCGGTCCCCAGGGCCAGCGCGGCGACGGGGGCGATGCGGCCCCCCGGCAGGGGGCGGCGGCGGGTGCGGTGCATGCGCGAGTCGGGGCCGCGCTCAAGGTAGTGGTTCAGCGCCGACCCGCCGGCCGCGACCAGCCCCGCGCCGAGCAGCGTCTCGATTAGCGTCAGACCCGACCACTCCGCCCCCGCGCCCATCAGGTACCCGGCCGCGACGGTGACGAGGGCCATGGTGGCGATGCGCGGCTTGGCGAGTTCGAGCCAGTCCGCAGCGCGCGCCCGCCCCGGCCGGAGTTC
>CAXTPM010000039.1:0-2152 GCA_964245865.1 uncultured Fimbriiglobus sp.
CTGCTGCGCGACCACCAGAACATGCCGTGGCCGAACTGGGCGCGGCTCGAAGAGGGCGAGCGGAAGCTACAGTGGTCGGCGGTCAAGCGGAAATGACCCACGCCGTCACCTGCCCCTACTGCCACCAAGCCGTCGTGCTGACCGACAGCGCCGAGGTGTACCACGCCCGGTCCTTCGGCCCCATCTACCTGTGCCGCCCCTGCCAGGCTTGGGTCGGCTGCCACAAGGGCACGACCACCCCGCTCGGCCGACTCGCGGACAAAGAACTGCGGGAGTGGAAGCAGAAGGCCCACGCCGCGTTCGACCCGCTCTGGCAGGCGAAATTACAGCGGCGGCGGGCCGAGCGCGGACCCGACTACCGGAAGCACTTCGCGCGCGGCTCCGGCTACAAGTGGCTGGCCGAGCAACTTGGAATCCCGGTCGAGGCTTGCCACATCGGCATGTTCGACTTGGCCACTTGCAAGCGCGTCGTCGAGTTGTGCAAGCCGTTCGCCGATCGGTTGACGGCATGACCAAGCCCGTCGCCTTCACCGCCCGCGTCACCGGCGGCAAGCTGCCCCGCCCCGTGGCCGAGGAGGTTGCTTCGGCGCTCGCCCGCCTGGACGGCCTGCGGGCGGTCGTCACGGTCGCCGAGGCGCCGAAGCCCCGGAGGCCGAACAAGCGCAAGTATTACTTCGCCGTGGTCGTCCGCAACGTCTGCCTCGCCCTGCGGGACGCCGGCAACGCGATCGACGAGGAGGGCGCGCACACCCTGCTCAAGCAGGAGGTCGGCAAGCTCCGCCAGGTCGTCGTCCTGCCCGACGGGGAGATCAAATACACCCTGCGCTCGTACCGGGACTTGACCCCCAAGGAAGAGGGTGATTACCTCGCGGCTTGTACCGCGTGGTGCGCCGAGATGGGCATCGACTGCCCGCCGCCCGACCCGTTCCACCACACCGCCAACCAAGAGAAGGAAGCACTATGTCCGCAAGCGTGAACAAGGTCATCATCGTCGGCAACCTGGGGAGCGACCCCGAGAGCCGGAGCACCCAGGACGGCAAACAAATCGTCAACCTCTCCGTCGCCACGAGCGAGTCGTGGAAGGACAAGCAGACCGGGGAGCGGAGAGAGAAGACCGAATGGCATCGGGTCGTCATCTTCAACGAGGGCTTGGCCAAGGTCGCCGCCGACTACCTCCGCAAGGGGTCGAAGGTGTACCTCGAAGGCCAGCTCCAGACGCGGAAGTGGACCGACCAGCAAGGGACCGAGAAGTATTCGACCGAGGTCGTGCTCCAGAACTTCGGCGGCACTCTCGTGCTGCTCGACGCGAAGAAGTCGGACGGCGAGTCGTCCGGGTACGGCGGCTACGGCCAGTAGCGTGCCCGGCGACCTGGCCGCCCTCGCCGCCTACCCGATCCGGGGCGTGGCTGCGGCTGGGGCGCTAGCCTACGGGGTGGCGTCGCTGCCGTTCGCCCGCGTCGATTCGGTCCACGCCTGCCCGGCCACGGGGGTCGGGCTGAAGCTCCAGAGGCGGGCCTGCCACGCCAAGTCGCCGCCGGAGCGGCTGCACTGGAGCGAGCGGGCTAGCCGGGCGCGGGAGATGGAGGACGCCGGCCGGGAGAGGTAGGGGCCGGGCCGGATTCCGCCGTGAAAGATCGGGCCGACGGCGGTACAGGAGAGATGTCTGAACCGATCCACCTCTGAATCCCATTCTTGACTTCCCGCCCCGCCTGGGGGAATGATGCCCCCGCACTTCCAGGGGGGCACATGCTGCGGATCGTCCAGCTCCCGTCCGCCGCGGCGGCCGAGGCTTACTACCGGGTTTCCGACTACTACCGCGAGGGGCAGGAGCTGCCCGGCCGGGTGATGGGCGAGGGCGCGGCCCGGCTCGGCATCGGCGGGGAGATTACGAGTGAGCAGTTCAGCCACCTCTGCCGCAACCGGCACCCCCTGACCGGCGAGCGGCTCACCACCCACGACCGCGACGACCGCCGGGTGGGGTGGGACGCCAACTTCCACGCGCCCAAGGGGGTGACGCTCTGCTACGAGCTGCTCAGGGACGAGCGGGTGCTGGCCGCCCACGAGCGCGCCGTCGAGACGGCGATGGCCGAAATCGAATCCGACATGAAGACGCGAGTCCGCAAGGGCGGGGCGTTCGAGGACCGCACGGTCG
>CAXTPM010000039.1:2162-2522 GCA_964245865.1 uncultured Fimbriiglobus sp.
ACTCGCTGCACACGCACTTCGACGCCCGGCCGGTCGGCGGGGAACCCGACCCGCACCTGCACACGCACGTCGTGCTGTGGAACGCCGCGCACGACCCGGTCGAGGGCCAGTGGAAGGCGGCCGAGATCGGGGACATCAAGCGCAACGCCGGGTACTACGAGGCTGTGTACCACGCGAAGCTCGCCGAGGGCGTGGCCGCCCTGGGCTACGGGGTGGAGCGCCGGGGGAAATTCTGGGACGTGGCCGGGGTGCCCGAGTCGGCGCTCGCCAAGTTCTCCCGCCGCACGGAACTGATCGAGCGGGAGGCCACCGTGAGGGGGATCGAGGACGCGGGCCGGAAGGGCGAGCTGGGAGCGCGCA
>CAXTPM010000039.1:2532-16150 GCA_964245865.1 uncultured Fimbriiglobus sp.
GAGCGGAAGTCGGACCACCTCTCCCACGCCCAGCTCCGCGAGCGGTGGATCGCGCGCCTGACGGATGACGAACGCCACGCCCTGACGCACCTGCCCGGCCAGACCACGCCCCTCCCCTCCGCCCGCGAGTCGGCGGCCTACGCCATCGCCCACGCCTTCGAGCGGGAGGCGGTGGTGCCGGAGCGGAAGGTGCTCGAACACGCCCTCCGGCACGGCGTCGGGTCGGTCGATCTCGAATCGGTGCGGCGGGAGACGGCCCGGCAGGGGGTGATCGTCCGTGGCGGCCGGGCGACGACGCGGGAGATGCTGGGTATCGAGGCGGGCATGGTCCGGTGGGCGGCGGAGGGTCGCGGGAGCGTCAAGCCGGCCGCCCAGCGGCTGAAGTCCGTGCGCACCCCCGGCAGGCTGAACGCCGGCCAGCAGGCGGCGGTCAAGCACGTCCTCCGCTCGAAGGACCGCGTGACGCTCGTCCGGGGCGCGGCAGGCGTCGGCAAGACGACCGCGCTCGAAGTCGCCGCCCAGGGCATCCGCGACGCCGGCCTGGCGGTACAGGCCGTGGCCACCGGCTCGAAGGCGGTCGAGGAGCTGGCCGGGGTCGATCCCGGTGCCGCCACCGTCGCCCGGTTCCTGATCGACGAGCGCATGCAGGACAAGCTCCAGGGCGGCGTCCTGATCCTGGACGAGGCCGGCCAGGTCGGCACGCGAGACGCCGCGAGGCTGTTCGAGATTCTGGACCGCGTGAACGCCCGCGCGGTCCTGGTCGGCGACATCAAGCAGCACGGGGCGGTGTCGGCCGGGTCGCCGTTCCGCCTGTTGCAGGAGCACGCCGGGCTGCCGGTGGCGGAGATCACCGAGGTGATGCGGCAGCGCGGGGCGTACAAGCGGGTCTCGGAGCACCTGGGCCGGCACGACACCGAGGCGGCGCTTGACCTGCTCGGCCGAATGGGGCACGTTCACGAGTGCGGCGACGCCGAAAGGGCGCAGCGCATCGCCTCGGACTACCTGGACGGGGTGAGGCGGAAGCAGTCGGTGCTGGTGGTCGCGCCCACGAATTACGAGGCCGACGAGGTGAGCGCGGCGATCCGCGCGGGGCTGAAACGGGACGGGAGGGTGAAGGATGACGACAGGGAGTTCACGCGGCTGGTTCCGCTCCACCTTACCGAGGCCGAGCGGGGCGAAGCCTTGCCCGACGGCTCCGTGCTCCAGTTCCACCGGGCAACCGGTAGGCACAAGCCCGGCGACCGACTCGCGGCGTCCTCCGTCGCGGCGACCGGAGTGCTGGGCGGCGGCGAACGAGGACGTGCGAGACTACCAGCGCCAGCTCGACCGCCTGCGGGTGCCTATTCCGTTTACCGTCGCGAATCCGTCGGCCTCGCCACCGGCGATTCAATTCGCATCACCGCCAACGGCAAGGACAAGTCCGGCAGGCACAAGCTGAAGACCGGCAGCGTGTACCAGGTCAAGGGCTTCACCCGGCAGGGCGACATCGCGCTCGACAACGGCTGGGTGCTCGACAAATCCTTCGGGCATGTTGCTCATGGGTACGTCTCGACCTCGCACGCCAGTCAGGGCCGGACGGTGGACGTGGTGCTGGTGTCGGAGTCGCGGGCGTCGTTCCCGGCGGCGGGCGCCGAGCAGCTCTACGTGTCGGTCAGCCGGGGGAAGCACGCCGCGCATATTTACACCGACAGTCTGCCGGCGCTGCGGGAGGTCGTGGCGCGCAGCCGGGCGAAGGAGAACGCGGCCGACCTGGTGGGGCTGACGCCGGTTAGGAAGCCCAGGCCGCTGCTCGGGCGGACGCAGTTCGTGAGCAAACTCAGGGAGGTGCGCGACAAGGTGGCGGATCGAGTCAGTCAACTCACCAACAGGAAGGACAAGTACCGTGAGCAAGAAATGGAGCGATGAGGACGTGCCGCCGCACGAGCGGCCGGTGCGGCTGGTGAAGGACGACGAGCCGGACGAGGGGACGGCGGTGGCGTTCGGCCGCGTGGGCGCGAAGCCGGCGCTCTCGGTGCGGTTCTGCCTGCGGACGGGGGACAGCGTGTCGTTCGCGTACTCCCACGCCTACAGCGTCCGCGCCGAGGGCAAGGGGAAACTGCTACTCACCTTCACCGGGCACACCGTGACCATTGAGGGGAGGAACCTGGGCCGGCTCCACGACTACCTCGACGCGCACCGGGCGACGAGGGTGCGGGAGGGCGACACGCGACGGGCGGAGTTCGAGGCGGACTCGGCGGAGGTGGTGGAGCGCATCGTGGTCGAGAAGGCGGAGAGTTGACGTGCAACGATTGGATGCCCACCAAACGGACAGTAGGCGGACGTAGGGGGCTGACGAATGAGTACCGCTGAGTAGAATCCGATGAGTGGGCGACAGGGACGGGGGCCAGAGCTCAACCGATCGTCCAATCGTCGCCAACTAATCCAAGATGCCAAACAGTGTCCACGGTGCTGGACATCCGCCCGAGATTCAAGCATGCCTACAGGGGTCGCTGAGTCTGTTATTGCAAAGGCAGGGGTAGGGGTCATTCAGCGGGTCGCACCGTCAGGAATTGCCCGACTCCGTGCATGGTGGCATGGCAAGAAAGTATTGGTCATCGGCCAAGGCCGGGCAGGAAAGACAACATTTATAAGATACATGAGATACGGGATACTCCACGACGCTGGTGACAGTCTTAAAACGGTAGAAATATCAACTATTGCACGATTCACCCTACTGGTAGGCAAAGAGAACCCTCTTTCAATTGCGATCAGCTCTGCCACAGATACTCCTGGACAAATTGGCGCAACTGAACATGCACGGATAGCGTTCAAGCGCCGCCCACACGCAATTATCATAGTCGCAGACCTAACCACTCCTCTAGAGGGAGAGCCTGATCGTTCATCAGTCGAGTGGATTAAAGAGTTTTTTATCCATTATAGTAACCTGTGGCGTAAAACTGGTAGAACCAACCACCGCCTTAATGTGATAATGGTTTTACTAAACAAAAAGGACTTGGCAACAAACGATCAGATCGAGCAGTGCAAGCTCAAAATCCGAGACGCTACAGCCGCCCACCTCGGTGAATTTGCCAAAGGAGCGATGACCAACCCAGTTGAAATCATCCCGGTGTGCTCCGTAACCAACACAGACACCCCTCCATCAAAATCACTTGACTTTGCAATCACACAACTAGCTATGGGGCTGCAATAATGAGCCCGCAACCCAGCGACCTCCCAGACAAATCTCTTGTCCATAAAATACTTTTACAGCGACATCGCTCAGCTTTATTTCTACTTACTTGCTCACAACTAGTAAGCCGGGTGTTACTTTGCGCCTGTGCAATACTTTCCACGCTAGCCGTTTCAAATATTTATGAAATCTATCCGCTGGCGATGATATCAGCGATTCTCACTTTCACCTGGGGCACCACTACCCGCTCGGCCAGCCACCAAGCCTACTCGATTGAGCAAAGCTACGCCAGACAATATGGGGGTGATGTTGAAGACTTTTATATTTCCTCAAGGTATTTTTTAGATGAATATAAACACCATTACTATCCGCTTCGCAACATTCTCCTTCACGAGCGATACATATGGCTTATTCTTATTTACGTAATCCTAGTTGCGCAATCCATGCTAGTCCTCTTCCGACCGCCGGCCCTCCGCTAGTAGTGATTATTATCTATCCATCAGATGACTGACGGCAATGCGCTACGGCACCACACGGCCGTTACGAGCGCCAGGTAGGTGAGCTGGTGCAGGAGCCGGTCGAGTCCCAGCAGCCACCAGAACTTCTCCGTGGCCGGCGTCAGTCTCCACCGCTCGTTCAGCCGCACCTTCGCCCAGTCGATGTGGTATTGGACCAGGCAGTCGGCAAGCGCCAGCCAGAGAGGCAGCTCGAAGGCGGCGCACACGATCAGCGTGCTGGGCGGCGTGCAGGAGTCCGCCGGGGTGACCGTACTTGCCTTTGTTGAGGTACTGGTAGGGTTTCTGGAGCGGGAAGTCGCAGGCGAAATGCTTGAATTGAAGGGCGGCGAGGGCGATGAGTTGCGGGGTCACGGCAGCGTGTCCTCGAAGCACTCGTGCTGCTCGCCGGCCAGCTCGAACGCCCGCGCCTCCCCCCGGCGCAGCGCCGCCGAGTACCAGAGCCGCAGGGCGATGTTGTTCCCCGGCCCGAGCTGGTCGGCGAGCCAGCCGACGCACGGCCGCTCCCGGCCGACCGGCGTTTCGTGGCAGGCCATCAGGCGCAGGCTCGACCCGACGCTCAGGTCGCGGGCGATGGTCGCGTCGAGCGCCCGGTGCCTGGCCTCGCAGTACCCGCCGGGGATGTCGCGGGGGTTGACGCCCTTGCGCCACGGGCAATTTCCGCACTGCCGGACAGCCTCATCGGTCACGGCTGAACGTCTGCGCACACGGGCGGGACAGAAGCCCGCAGCTTCCGCACCCACTCGTTTCGCCCGTTGACCCGCTCCAGCTCCTCGCCGTATGCCTTGTGGTGGTACGCCCTCTCGCAGGCCACCCGCTCCCGGTTCCGCGCGAGCCACTCGGTGCCATCCGCTGGCGGCAGCTCGGCCTGGTAAACGCCGTCGCAGTCGAACCGGATCGACTCGCGGAGCTGGTCGAGCATGAACTCCTTGAGCTGCGAGTGGTCGTCGGACGGGGGCTGCCACGTTTTCACCTGGGCGATCATCGCCTCGTACCGCTGGCGCGTCTCGGCGCATTTGGCCGCCCGCGCGGCGTTCGCCTGGACCACCTGCTCCCGCTCGGCCGCTGCGGCCTCGGCGGCTTCATCGGCGGTCATGGCATCCAGGCGGGAATGCTCCTGCTCCAGCGCGGCGAGCTTGTCCTTGTGGTAGGCGCTGGGGGCGAAGCTTTCGGGGACGGGGCTGTCCGCCGGCTCGTCCCTCATCTCGATCATCGCCCCGAACCCGCGGGCGCATTGCCACACGAACTCCTCGAACGTCGCCCCGTCCTGAACGTAGGCCGTGTACCCTGTCGGCATTACACCTCTCTTTCCGCGGCCTCGCCGCTGTGGTTGTTGGTATTGATTGCGTTAGCTGCTTGGAAGATGCCGCAGGCAGTCGCGCAGCGACCGAGCGGCAGCGGAGTCTGGAAAGGAGCGACCCGCACAGCGGGGAACGCCCGATAACGGCCGCTCACCCCTCCCCTCCCACTGTTCTCCTGGCCGCCGCCGCGTTCTCACGGACGACGGCTTCGTTCTTCAGCCGAGCGTTCTCCGCTCGCACCTCACTCAACACGCTAACGGCGTACCGCAGAGCCTCTGCCAGTTCTTTCCTCGCCAGATCAGCAGCGGATGGTTCGGACAACAAGGCCGGGATCAGGAAGATGCTCAGCTCATCGGCCAACTCGGCGAGGCGGGCGTCGGTCATCATGACGCGCCCCCCAGCAATGCGGTGTTCGCATCGAGGACTCGCGTAACTAACCCGTCGTCGTGCCAGCGGGCGTCGCGGTGGCGGATGTCGCGGATCAGCGCGTCGTTCCCCCTGAGGGCGTGTTCGAGTGCCCGCACCCGGTCGGCGAGCACCTCGACGCCCCGCGCGGCTTCCTGGGCGGCAGCAGGTAGGCACGGCTTGAAGTCATGCTTCCCGAGGTGGTGCCCGGCTGCAACTCCGATGCAGTCCAGTGGCTTGTCACTCATGGCCGCCCCCACATATTGACTGCATAGCGTCATAGGCTTCCTGATAAGTCACCGGGTGTTTAAAGTCGATGAAGCCGAACGGCGTGCCCCAACCTCTCAGCCGGGGCGTGCGCCAGTCGTAATGCTCACGATCCGCATGTGCCTCGGCGTGGGCTTGGCTGACAAACCGCTTACCGCATTTTGCAGGGCATTCAGCTTTCATGGCTGCCCTCCACCGGAACGTCGCGCCACTCCATCTCGCACGTTTCGAGGCAGCGGTGCAGTTGCTGGAGTACCCGCTCCCCGTCCCTGAGAATGAAGCGGAGGCGGGCGGCGTACTGCCACGTCTTTCCGGACTTGGTTAAAATCTCACTCATGGCTGCCTCCCACGGGTAGGGATTCAGAGGCTTCGAGCGGACGGGCGGCTGAAAGCCATTCTGGCTTCGGCATAAGCTTGTTCGCGTGAAAAGTACACAGCGCCCGATCCCCCACGTATTGCGTTGCAGCCCTGCTGCATGTGCGAATGCCGCGTGCACCTAGGTTTTCGACAGGCTTTCCACACCACTTGCCATCAATCATGGCTGCTACCTTGCTGGATGACGGCAAGGGCGGCTTGGAATCGGTCGATAGCGGCAAATGTGGCTTCCGCATCTCGGTACGCTCCAAGAGCGCCGAACCAATTCCGGGTTGCGCTGTAGGAACATCCGCCTCCCTGAACAGAAAATCCCACCACGGGCTTCTGCACATCGTTGTTGTGCGCAAGTCCCAGATTAATCGCTGCCGTTATTAGCTCCGCTTCTGCATCCCCGCCCGCAGCTTGGGTGGCCGGGCGGAGGTATGGCGCAAGCGCACGAATCGCGGCCATGCGAACCTGGTCGGAGCTGTCCACGCCGCGCTTCGCGTCCTCGGCGTACTGCATCAGGGCGTGGCCGAACTCGACCGTCCACATGGCCCGCAGCGCGTCGCGCTCGTCTATCCCCTGCTCGACGGCTACCGGCCCGCTGTGCTGACGGATGACGGCGATGCAGTCGTCGATGGCCCAGTTCCGCTCTTGCCCCAGCGGAGCCGAGTGCGGAACTTTCAGCGCCTCCACGGCCTCGACCAGCGGGTGCTCGCCCCGTGCAGCGTTCGGCGTGTCTCCTGTTGGGTCCCCCGGCGTGTAGGGCGGCGGCGAGACCTGCTTGCCGTTCTGGGCGTCTCCTGATGGGTGGCTCATGGCTGGCCCCGGTCTGCGGGTTTCACCGGGTACTGGCTCGCATAGCTGGCGGGCTTCTTGCATGAGTGATGGGAGGAACAGCGAAGCGTCCTGGGCAATGCAGTTGCCTTCGCTGTTACCTCGCCTCGATCCGTTGCCGAGACAAGCTAGTTTCTCAAGGGTCGCCTCGATTTGCATTAACCCTTCGACCAGCGGGTGCTCGCGCTCTACGGCGGGCAGCCCGAGCAGCTTCCGATTCGTCTCGACCGCTCTCCGCAGGCCGGCCGTCACTCCGTCGTCCATATTCACCTCCTCGTGTTGTGTTGCTAATATTCGCCAGGTGTAAGAATCGTCGTCTGGCTGCGGTCGTGTTCCGTCAGAACCCAGAGCTTTTCGCCGCTGTCGGTCTTGTAGCTGGACAGGATGCGCTCTCCCCACTTCAACGCGCTCTCGTTGGACTTGGCGTCCTCGGGGTCCACGTCGCCCCAGTCGCCGCGCAAGTGGCGGTCCAGGAGCCGGAGCATTTCGGGGCGGGAGGCGGCTTCGGACGCGCCGAGGGTGCAGACGACTGTGCCCGGCTGGAACTTGATGCGGTCAGTCACGGGCAGGCCTCGCTCGACGCTCCGCTGCCTTCGCCAGCAACGCCTGCCGCCATGCGGTAGCGATCTTGGTTAGTTGCACGTCCGACAACTCCTCGACGGGGATCGGGAACCCGTCGCTCGGCCGGATGATGAAGTTCGGAACGGTCGGGAGCTTGACCGACTCCCGGCCACGATTGTGGATAGTTACGAGCTTGCTCATTCCGCCCCTCCCTGGGGTTGCTGTTGTGACGTGAGCCGGCGAACCTTCCGCTTCGGCAGCAGCTTGACGGCGTTCGCCAGGTCGCGGGACACGGGGATGACCCCGTTCGCCGCCTTCCAGACGGTCGAGCGGTGGAAGCCCAGCTCCTCGGCGAGCGGGCGTATCCACTTCGTCTCGCCGTGCCGCGCCTGGCCGATGGCGGTGAGTTCCTCGGGGGTCATGCGGCCCCCGCCGTTGGTTCGGCTGTGAAGTGACGCTGGCTCAGGCCCGGTCGAACCGTCATGTAGTCGAAGCCCATCTTCTCGCCCAGCCTCTGCCACGCCCTGTTGGCGTTCTCCTGGGGCGTCCCGGCCATTGGCACTCCGCCGCTTAGAAACATCGCGGGCGTCGGCCTGCACGCCTCCAGCAGTTCAGCCAAATCTTGCTCGGTCATTTCGTACTCGTTACGCATACATCCTCCTTGATAATCAGATTGTTTTGCGGGCCGTTTAGCGCCTTGCCCAGGGCGTCGGGTCAGTTGTGTCGGCCGATGCGCACGCCGCGTTCCGCGAGGGCGGAGACGGTGTGGCTGCCGAGGCTGGTGACGAAGTGCTTCCAGCAGTCGTTGAAGCTACCGCTGAACAGCACGTTTTCGCCCTCGTAGACGGCCCAGTAGTGTTTCGGTGATTTTTCCATGGTTTTCTCCTCGGTTGCCGTCGGCGTCATTGCCCCCGGTGGAGCCAGTAGTGGCAGGGTTTTGTGATTCAATCAACAACAAAATACACATCTGCGTAGATTAAATCTACACACCCCTTGCACCGCACACGCATTAAGTGCTTGCGCGAACGCGCTGAATGTGACTCCCTCGCGGCTCCGACTCCAAACCCCCTCCGCACTCACGCGGATGGGGTGGGGTTATGGCCGACTGGGTTCAGTCATGGCTGGTTCAATACGCGGCCTTCTGGTGCAATCGAACAAAAAACTCGGGGGCAGCGTTTTTCATTTCGATCTTCCGCCGGGCCTCACCTGCCCTGGGGAAACGTCGATTTGTTCGCGGCTTTGTTATGCTAAAGCTTCGCGCTACGCCTTCCCGCAGGTCAAGGAGCGGCTGGCGTACAACTACGCGATGTCCAAGCGCCGGGAGTTCGCCCCGCGCCTGGTGAGCGAGCTGTACCGCAAGGGGGTGATCCTCATGCGATTTCACGTCGCCGGGGATATTTACAGCCCCGCCTACGCCCGCAAGATGCTGGCGGTGGTCAAGGCGTCCCCCCAGGTGGCGTTTTGGGTGTATACCCGCTCTTACCGCATCCCGGCCATCGCCGAGGTGCTGTGGGAGTTGGCCGGGTGCGACAACCTGTCGCTCTGGCTCAGCACCGACGACGAGACGGGCTACCCGCCCCACGTCCCGCAAGGGGTGAGGGTTGCTCACATGCAGACGGACGAACCGCCCGCTAAAGCTGATTTGGTGTTCGCCACTAAGGAGGCGCGGAAGCACCCGGAGAAGATCAACCTCGACACCCTTTGCGTGACAGAGACCGCCGAGGGGAAGCTGGCCGGGACGACGTGCTCGACTTGTCGGCTGTGCGTCAGGCTGGAACTGTAACCTTTGCCCTCGTCGTCCTCACGGACGGCGGGGGCTTTTTGTCCCCTCCGCGCGGCGCGGAAGGTGCAGCCACTCGGCGGGTCGCGTGACATCAGCGGGGGAGCCAGCATGCCGTTCGTGAAGTGCAGCGTCGGCGGGTGCAGCCGCCGCCTCCAGCCGATCCTCAAGGTCGATCCTCGGGACCGGGACACCTGGCTGTACCCGGACTGCGAGGAGTGCGGCCGGCCCGCGTGCGACGAGCACTCCTCGGTGATCGGCGGGCGGGTGATCTGCGACCGGTGCCGGGACGAGGCCGAGAGCCGGGAACTACCCCCGCTCATCGACCTGGGCCTGATCCGGCGCGACGCGACCTGAGACGCCCCCGGCTACTTCCGGCGGGTGGAGGCGGCGACCAACACCGGCGCGGGCCCGTCACCACGACAGTTTCGGCCAGCCGCAGATGGCCTCCAGCGCCCGCCGCTCGCGCCGGTCGCCGGTGGCCAGCCAGTACTTGTGCTTCGGCTCGCGCCGGACGCGGGTGAACTCCCGGCCGCCTCTAAATGCGTCCCGCGAGTGCTTGCCGGGCACCACGTAGTCGAAGCGGGGGGTCTTCCGCTCCATGTCCGTCCACCCGGCGTAGCGGAAGTTGAGGGCGCGGTAGACGTACCCGGCGTGCCCGGCGGCGGTGTCGGCGTAGGACACCACGATCAAGGGCGGCAGGAGCTTGAGCGCCCGCGAGACGAACCAGCTCTCGGTGTTGCGGGGCATGGCGTCGTCCACCCACAGCCGGTTGAGTTCGATCACGGCTTCCGGCCTCTCCGGGCAGGCGGACTTCTGGAGGTGGCGCGACGGCGGGACGCCGAACGTGCAGACCCCGACCAGCTCCCCGCCGGAGTAGAGGCCGAAGGCGTACGAGACCGGCGGGGCGCGGCGGAGGTAGTGCCGCTCGACGACTAGGGCGCGGGCGGTGGCCGACGAGACGGGCGACACGCTGAGGCAGGGGGCGGCCGAGGGGCGGGGCAGGCCCAGGTCGAGTTGGTCGCTACACCACACCACCAGTCCCTTCAATGCCAGCCCCGCACTCCGACCCGTAGTGCCCCCGCGCCCGCTCCAGCGCCGCGTCGAAGTCGTAGCCCTCGCGGTCGCTGAAATGCATGAGGTTGGCGAGCAGGTCGCCCAGGGCGTCCTCGTCGTCGGTGCCGGTAACGGTCTGGAACGCCGTGAGCGCGGCCTTCGCCCACTCGGCCCGGTCGCCGTTCATCCCGTCGGGGTCGGGGGGCAGGGTCTTCGTGTCGGTCGTGCTCATCGGTCGTCCTCCTCGTCACGTTCGTAGGTCTCCCCGTGCGCCTTGGCAATCGCCTCCAGCGCGACGTGCCGGGCGTCTGCCTCCCCCTCGGTCAGCTCGATGCCGTAGTTGCGGTCCATGTCCACGGTCTGCTCCAGCAGGTAGTCCAGAGCGTGGAGCAGGTCGGGTGCGGCGGCGATGAGCCGGGCGTCCACCAGCCTCATGGGTGATGTTCTTACGACCTCCACGCCTGATTCGCTTTGGATGGCGTAGTGGCCATTGTTCGTTGCGACTTGCGTGATGCCCTCGGCGCTCCAAGGCCCCTGCGTGAACCCGGCGCTCACGCGACTTCTCCCGCCTCGGCCAGCGCATCGTCGGCGTCCTTGATCGTCGCGGCGAAGAACTCGTCCAGCGCCTCCTCCACGCACTCCAGCGGGGTGAACCGGGCGGCGAACTGGCAGTCCAGCAGGTCGTCGGCCAGCCGGGTCACGCTGCTGCCCCCCGTCTCGAACTGCGCGGCGTACTCCGCGAACTGCTGGCAGAGCGCGCCGGATGGCCACGACTCGGGGCGGGCGTGTTGGAAGAAGCCGAGGATCGCGGCCTTGGCGCGGAGTGCGGCGGCCCGGTCGCGGGCGATGCCGTCCAGCGAGGCCGGTGTGACAAAGGCGTTGTGCTCGTAGTAGTCGGGCTGGTATTGCATGAAGTCGTCTCCTTTGTCGTGTTGACTTATTGGCTGAATTGTGTTGTCTTGGTAAATATAGCTATGACAGATTCTGTTCACCTTGACAACAAAAAAGTGATAATGATATGCAGAAAAATAGCATCAATTCCGACGAGGCTAAGCGGCTATTCCTGCACGGCTACTCCCTGACCGTCATCGCCGCGCGGCTCGGCTGCACGCGGCAGGGCGTGCGCCAGCGGCTGATCGCGGACGGGCTGCTCGTCAAGGAGCCGGACGGCTGGCGGCGGGTCATGCCTCACCGCAGCGCCGCCCTCACGTCCGGGTCGAACCAGTCCGCCTCCTGAGGCAGCACGAAGCCGTCCACCTGACTGAGCCGCATGCACTTCACGCCGCGCTTCAAGAGGTACAGCCGCCGCTCGTGCGGGTGCCGCTCCCAGCCCGAGGCGAGCAGGTTGACGCGCTCGCGGGGCGTGGGTTCGTGGTCGAAGCGGATGGTTTCGAGGGTGGTCGAGGAGTAGCGGAATTGGGTCATGGGGTTCTGCTCCGGTTAATAAAGGGCTTGATGCGTTCAGCATCAACCCTTGCCTTAGCGGCGAGCGGAGCGTGAGCGGGGGAGGCACGGTCAAGGCTGGCCGCAAGGCCACTCGCCTCGGCCTTGACGGTGCCGGGGGCAAGGCCCCCCGAGTGAACCGGCGGTCAGCCGGTGCGTGAGCTGCTGGAGGCGTGGCGCAGCCAGTGCGCAGCACCGAGCGGGCAGCGAGTGCCGCAAGGAGCGGCGGCGAAGCCGACACGCCCTATAATCGCGGCAGGAGGCTCCCATGACCGAAGCGGAGTGGCTGGCCTGCTCGGACCCGAGGCCGCTGATCGGCTTCCTGCGGCACCGCCTCAGCCACCGGAAGGGGCGATTGTTCGCCGCCGCGTGCTGCCGACTGGTCTCGCACCTGTTCAGCGACGACAGAAGCATTCTTGCAGTCGCGGTGGCCGAGCGGTACGCCGACGGCTTGGCGTCGGACGACGAGCGGGCCGGGGCGTGGGCGGGCATTGACGAGGGCACGAGCCTCTCGGATCGCCTCCGCGACTCAAGCTGGTGGGCGGACTCGGCCGCAGAGTCCGCCGTCATGGGGTCCTACCCACGCGGGTCGTGGTACAAAGGGGCGGCACTGGTCTCGCGGGAGGTCGTCATGGCGGCGCCGGAGACTCTCCCGGCGCAACTGGCGATCTTCCGCTGCATCTTCGGCAATCCCTTTCACCCCGTGACCCCCGACCCCTCGTGGCTCACCCCGACCGTCGTCGGCCTGGCGACCGCGATCTACGAGGAGCGGGCGTTCCACAACCTCCCCATCCTGGCCGACGCGCTGGAGGAGGCAGGTTGCTCGGACGCCGGGGTGCTCGGACACTGCCGGGGCGGCGGGGAGCACGTGAGGGGCTGCTGGGCAGTCGATATGTGCCTGGGAAAGGCGTAGGCACTACTCCGCTCTCCGCAGAGCTACCGCCAGTCGGTCTCGTCGCGGTTGCTTTTCCCCATGTTGCAGTCGAGGCAGAGGATTTGGACGTTGGACAGTTCGAGCGCGAGCCTGGGGTGCTTGCTGCGCGGCTTGACGTGGTCCGCGTGCAGTTTCGCCCCGTCGTCGGGAGACATGCCGCACGCCTCGCAGCGCCCTTTGGACCGCTTGATGGCCTCGTACCGGACGGCCCGCCACGCATTCGAGGAGTAGAAGTCCGTCCGTTTCTTCGGGCTTCGGGGCTTCCTGATGTCTGGTGCCGTCGCCGCCTGGCCCTTGGCGTAGGCGATTGCCTCGGGCGGCAGCTCCAGGCCGAGCGCCAAGCGGCGGCTGATCTCCTTGAGTACCCGAATCTTGGCCGACTTCACCCGCCTCTTGCGGAGCTTGAAGCCGCCCTGTTTGGCGACGCTTGCGATGGTGTTCCAGTTCGACCCGCTCATAACCCTCCGTTGGCGTTGGCAGGGTGCGGCGACGAATGCGCTTGAAGTGTCCGACCGGATGTGGCAGGAAGGCAGGGATCGCTCGCCGCACGCTTGCGATTCACGCCCCCGGAGTGTTGCAACTCGCGGGGGCACCCTTCACAAAGCACATTTCTGCGGGTGCCGCAAGAGGCCTTGTCAAGCGCCCTATCACCCCTCGAACACGTCCGCCATCTCGCGTACCGACCCCGCGCCGTACTTCTCGACGAGCTGCTTCACCTGCCGAGCCAGGTCTGCCGGGCTGCCGGTCGGCGACGGGGCGGCTTCCGGCTTGGGCGCGGCTTTCGCCTCGGGCTTCGGCGGCTTCGGGGCAGGAGGCTTCGGGGCGGCCAACTTCACTTCGGTCTTGGGGGCTGCCGGCTCCGGCGCGTTCTGCTTGACCGCCTCGGGCTGCCCCGCCGGATCGGGACTGCCCGCCTCCGCGTCCTGCTCCCGCATGAACTTCGTCTTGTAGAAGCTGAACACGTTCGGGCTGATGTCGATCCCGTACCGCTCC
>CAXTPM010000040.1:0-12420 GCA_964245865.1 uncultured Fimbriiglobus sp.
TGGTTGCCGCCCTCGGGGGCGTGGGTGTGGCCGTGGTCGTGCGCGTGGCCGTGCCCGGCGTGATCGTGGTCGTGCGCGTGGTCGCTCATCGCCGTCTCCGAAATCTGAAGGGGCCGTGGTCTAGTTGGCGGTCGCGGCCGGGGCGCTACTGCGGACGTTGCCGGGCAGGGGGTCGTACAGTTGGTGCACGATCATTGTCGAGATGAGCACTTGCACCGTGGTGCAGATCACGAGCGTGATAATTAGGCGGGGCTTGAACACCCGCGTGTACATGAACAAGAGCTTGAGGTCGAGCATCGGCCCGAGTACCAGGAATGCCAGCTTCGCCGAGACGCTCAACTCGGTAAAACTTGCCGCGACGAAGGCGTCCGCCTCGCTGCACAGGCACAAGACTACTGCTAGCACCATCATCGCGGGGATCGCCAGGAACGGCGTGTTGCGCGAGAACGACGCCACGTCGTCCCCCGAGACGGCGAGGCGCACGAGTGCCGCGAGAATCGAGCCGAGCAGCAGGAACGTGGCGATGTCCATCACGTCATGGAGCGCCGTCTCGGAGATGCGCCCCAGCCGCGCCATCAGTCCACTTTTCGCGGCCGGCAACTCGGGCTCGAGAAGCGACAAACTCTTGACCTTCGGCGGCGCGGCCGAGTCCTTCAACAGCGCATGAACTCCCGCAGATCGCTCCTGGGCGTGGACGACCAACCCGGTGACGCAGGCGATCACGAAACCGAGGCCCGCGCGCAAGGCGACCATCTGCCAGCCGATGTTGTGCGGCTCGAACGCCGCGGCGGTACTCATCAGCACCACGACGTTCAGGATCGGCCCGGCGAGCATGTACGACACGCAACTCGACAGCGGCAAGCCCTTGCGAAGCAAGCGCCGCATGACGACCACGATGCCGCACTCGCACATCGGGAACACGAGACCCAGCAAGCCGCCCACAACCACCGCCGGGAGCGGCGAGCGCGGCATGATCTTCGAGATCAGGTCTTGCGGCAGCAGTTCTTCGAGGAGGCCGGCGATCAGGGCGCCGAGCACGACGAACGGCATCGCCTCCCAGAAGATCGAGAGGAACAAGAGCGTGAAGTCCGAGACATCTTGGTACACGGTCGGCTCTCGGACGGGTCGGGACTCGGGGCGGGGCGCCGGTCTGGCGGGGGCGGAGTACCGGCACTACGCCGGTCGCGGGCACGCTGTTCATTGTCGCACGCCGCCGCCGCGGTTCAAGGGCGGGCGGCGACCGCGACCGCCGGGGCGGGGGACTCGCGCCGCGCCGGCCGCACGGCCCGCACGGCCAGGCTGAGCGCGAACAGCAGCACCGACACGACCACGATCGTGCCGCTGGGGAAGAGTGCCATCCGCCGCCCGCCCCCCAAGGGGATCGCGAAATGCCGGTGGACCTCCAGGCCGGCCACGCCGCTGAACAGCGTGAGCGCCAGCGTCCACCAGAAGACCCCGCGCAGGCTGCGCGCGAGGTTCGCTGCCGCCGCCGCCGGCACCACCAGCAGGGCGTTAATGAGGAGAATCCCGACCGAGTTGATCGCCACGTTCACCACGAGCGCCAGCAGAACCACGAAGAGGTACTGATTGCCCCGCACCGGCACCCCGCGCGACTGCGCCAGGCTCGGGTTGAAACTCGCCAGCGCGAACTGGTTGTACCGCCACGCCAGCACGGCCCAACTGGCGACCAGCGCCAGCGCCAGCGCTGCCAACTCGCCGCCCCGCACCAGGCTGATCTGGCCGTACAGGAAGGTGTCGAGGTCGATGCCGACCCGCTCCTTCACCGGCGGGAGGACCATCGCCCCCAGCCCGAGGGCGAGCGCGAAGAAGACGCCGATGACGGTGTCGTTGGTCAGCCCCGTGCGCTCGCGCACGAACACCATCAGGCACCCCGAGGCCGCGCCCACCCCGATCATGACCAGCAGCACGACATCGGAGTAGGCGTCCGCCTCGCGCCGGTTGCTCACGCCGGCGAGCAGGATGATCGACAGCAGCGCTACGGCCACACCGGCGAACGCGGTGTGCGCCATCGCGTCCGAAAAGAACGCCATGCGGTTCCCGACGACCGTCGAGCCGACCGCACCGCAGGTGAGCGCCAGAAGAATCACCGCCAGCAGGGGGTTAAGCACCAGCGTGTCGGTGCCGAGTCCAGTGGCGAGCCAGCGCAGGGAGTCGTCGAGGGCGGGGATGTCCATGCGGCTAGTACGGTGGCCGGTGCGGCGAGGTTCGGCCGGGCGGGTGGCGCGACTAACAGGACATAATGGCAATTATCGGACTCGGCACAGCATCATCGATCGCACGCTCACTCCACACCTCTCACTGCTCGTACAGGCCCATCCGCCGGAACTTGTCGTACCGCTTCGCCAACAGCGTCTCCACCGGCACCGGCCGCAACTCGCGCAGGTACCGCGTCAGCGTACTTTTCAGCGTCGCGCCCATTTCGCGCGGGCCGCGGTGCGCCCCGCCCACCGGCTCGGGAATAATCTCGTCCAGCACGCCGACTTTCATCAAGTCGGCCGAAGTCAGCCGCAGCGCCTGGGCGGCTTTGGGTTTAGTCTCGTCGTCGGCCGTCTTCCATAAAATCCCCGCGCACCCCTCAGGGCTAATTACCGAGTAGTACGCGAACTGGAGCATGCTCACCCGGTCGCCGACGCCGATGCCGAGCGCCCCGCCCGAACCCCCTTCCCCGATCACCACGCACACGACCGGCGTCGGGAGTTGCGACATTTCGAGAATGCTCGTGGCGATTAACTGCGACTGCCCGCGCTCCTCGGCGCCGATTCCGGGGTACGCGCCGGGGGTGTCGATCAGGCACACCACCGGCAGCTTGTACTTCGCGGCGAGCTTCATTTTCGAAAGCGCCTTGCGGTAGCCTTCGGGGTGCGCGCAGCCGTAGAAGCACTGCTGCCGCTCTTGCAGCGTGCGCCCCTTCTGGTGGCCGACGAGCAGCACCTTGTTGTCGCCGAGGCGGGCGAACCCGGTGCGGATGGCGCGGTCGTCGCCGAACGCGCGGTCGCCGTGGAGTTCGACGAACTCGTCGAAGATCAGGTCGATGTAGTCCACCGTCTGCGGCCGGTTGGGGTGGCGGCTCACGAGCACCGACTCCCACGGCGTGAGTTGGCCGTAGCGGGTTTTCAGGAGCGATTTGACTTGCGCGCGGAGTTGCCGCACCTCGTCGGTGGACTCGTGCCGCGGGTCGGCTTCGAGTCGGGCGAGTGTCACTTCGAGGTCGTGAATGTCCTGCTCGAACGGCAGCGCGCTACTCAACATCGGATAATATCTCGCTCGCGTCGGGCGAAGTCGGCGTCACTGGAACTCGTCCTCGGCGTCGGGCAGCGACGTGAAGACTTGCAGTTTCTTAAGATCGACGATCACGTTGTGGAAACTCGGCGGGCGGTCCTCGCGCTTCTTGGCGAGCAGTTTGTCCAGGTACGCCGAGAACTCCTTGGTGACATCGGGGTTGTAGGACGTGGCCGACGGGGGCCGCTCGCCGAGGTGCTTTTTGAGGATTTCCTCGACCGACGCCCCCCGGAACGGCGGGCGCCCGCAGACCGCCTCGTACACGGTCGCGCCGTAGCTATAAATGTCCGCGCGGCCGTCGATGTTCTCGCCCTTGATCTGCTCGGGACTCATGTAGCTGTAGGTGCCCGACACCTTCTTGTCGCGCTTGCCGAACAGCTTGGCGAGAATGCCTTTTTTCTGCACTTTGCGTGTGATCGCAAAGTCGATAATCTTCGCCTGGGCAAGTGCGTTGACGAGGATATTGCCGGGCTTCACGTCGCAGTGCACGTAGCCGCTGCTGTTCATGTACGCCAAGCCCGTGGCGACCTGCTTGAAGATTTTCTTGGCGTTGGTCTTCACAAACTGCTTGTCGCGCGGGTCGGGCGACAGCAGACGCCCGCGCAAATCGCCGCCCGGAAAATACTCCATGATGAAGTGCGGCGACTTCGCGTCCTTGGAGATTTTCAGGATGTTGATGACGTTCTCGTGGCGCATCTTGATGCCCACCGACGCCTCGTGAAACAGCGTCTTACGCACATCGGGCTTGTCGGAGTGCTCGGGGAGCAGAATTTTCATAGCGAAGTGGCGGTTCGAGCTAGGCTCGATGACCTCGTACACCTGCGAAGTCTGCCCGGACTGCAGGCACTTGCGCAGCCGGTAGCCGCCGATGATTTCCTGCGCGTCCGCCATGGCTCTGAGCTACCAGTATTCTTCGAAGTGGATATTACCCTTGGTCTTGGTCTTCGCGTCGTCGCAGACGAACCCGCGCTTTTCGAGCAGTTCGATAACGCCGATCGGCGCGGGGTACTCGCGCGCCCCCGTCTCTTTATTCTTTTCCGGCACGCCGATCATCTTCGGGTTGCCGCACAGAAAAAAGTGCGTGCGCGCCGGGTCGAGTTTATCCCCCAGCGTGTGTTCGAGTGCGCCGCTGGTAATGTAGTCCTGGATATACTTTTTGCCTACTGTGGTCGCTTCGCGCGTCGTCAGCCCGAGGTACTTGTAGTTCGGGAACTGGTCGCTCAGTGAGGCGTGTGTGTCGAGGTAGCCCAAGTCTTTGGTGTAGCGCACGCAGCAGGCGTTCACGATTTTGCCGGTGTGGCCCTTGCGGAGTAAGTCCCACACCATCGCGTTGTGCGGCGCCTCGCCGGTGCCGGTGCTGAGCAGCACCACGTTGTCGCCGGGCTTCACGGGTTCCGAGGTGAAGTGCCCGACGATCTTCTCGCCCATGCTCAACCGGTCCCCCTCGGTCAGCGCGAACAGGCGCGGCGTGAGTGCCGGCACCCGGCCGTCGGGATTCTCACGCACGAGTACGACGTAGAACTCGACGTACTGGTCGGCGGTCATGTCGCGCAACTGCCCAGGCGTCTGATAAATACTCGACGAGATGGAGTAGCTGCGCCGCACGACTTTGGCGAAGTCTTCGGGCTTCAGGTGCTCGTGCTGGCACCCCTCGACGCGCGGCTCCCAGTTGCCCAGGCCCAGGGCCACGTACTGCCCCGCGTGGTAGGCGGGGCGCGGGAAGTCCGGCGTAACGCGGAACACCATTAGGTCCGAGTGGACGCGCCGGATCATGGTAACCGTACTGTTGTAGCGGGAGTTGCGCAACTCCGCGATCTGCTCGGCGGTCATCCCCGGTCGCCCCCTGCCCCAAGTCGTGCGTGTGCGGCCATTCTAGGGCTTCGCGCCTTCGGGGGGAAGCGCGGCGGCGCTCTTCCGCAAGACCACCAGGCATTTGCGCACCGACTCGGTCGGCTCGTCGGCCTGCGCCTCGTACTCGATCGCAACGTAGCCCTTGAAGTCAACCGCCTTGAGCGCGTCGAGCACCTCGGCGACTTTGAGCACGCCAGCCGGGTCGCCGAACGGCACGTCTTCCTTGAGTTTGTTGTCGTGGTCCTTCAGGTGCAGCCCGAAATTCCGCGCGCCCATGACTTTAATCTGCTGCGCCGGGTCGAGCGCGGGCGCCACTTGGGCCGTGCGGATCAGGTGGCCCGTGTCCAGACAGGTGCCGATCAGCGGGCTGTGGTCTTTGATTGCCGCGAGGATGACCTCCGCGCTCGACCAGCGGTGCAACTGTTTGCCCTTGCCGGTGGGGCCGTGAGGGTGGATCGCCACGGGGATTTTGTACTCCTCGACCAGCTTGTCGAGTGAGTCGAAGCTGTCGGGGTCGGGGTCGCAACTGAGGTACTTCGCCCCGAGCTTTTGGGCGAACTCGAACAGCTTGCGGTTGGCGTCGGCGTTTTTGCTGAAGCCGACCACGCCGAACGCGGTGGGGCTGACGCCGTACTCGGCAAGCAGCTTCTTGGCCGAGTCGAGCTTCTCGGGCGAACTATTCGTGCCGATGTGGGCGCTGTAGAACTCGCCGTGCCTGACGCCGAGTTCCTGGAGGCGCTTGAGGGTCTGTTCGAGGGTGAACTTGCGGAAGGTGTAGCTCTGCACCGCGACCGTGAGGCCCGAGTCCGGGTCGGCGGCGCGGGCCGGTCGCCCGACGGCGAGGGCGGCGACGGTGCCGGCCGATGCGGCCAGAAACGCGCGACGGGTCGGGAATGGTCGGTCGATCGGGGTCATGGCAACTCACTCGTAACGGGTCGGCGGGGGGACGCGACACGCTCACATCTTGCGGACTCGTCCCCCGCCCGGCCAGTGCGGTTTAGGGGGCGACGCGGACGGTGACGAGCACGGCAAACCCAGGCGCGCGCCCGGCGTCGTGGCGCTGCCAGAAGGCCTGCGCGTCGGCGGGGGTCGGCACCCGCGCGCCGGCCGGGGTGACCGGGGTGAACAGCGCGAGTTTGGGCGACTTGTCGAGCTGTGCCGCGACCTGCCCCCCCGTGGTCGCCGGGGCGACCGGAGCCGGCGCGACTCGGGCGCGCTTCCACCACGGCCGGTCGATCCCGGCGGTGTCGCGCAGCTCGCGCAGGTCTGCCGCGCCGGCCGGGTAGACGTGGGCCGAACTCACGCCGCGCGGCTCGGCCGGGGCGCCCTTCGCCAGCGCCCCGAGCGCGGCGAGCACGTCGGCCGGCGAGAGCGTCTCGGAGTAGACCGCGAACCCAGCGGCCTGCTTGCGCCGCAAGCGATCTTGCGCGGCGGCGTCGCCGTAGAGCGCCGCGCCCCCGATCCGCAGCGCGGCCTGCAACTGCTCGGAGGCCTTGAGTGTGTCTTTGGCGAACAGGTCCACCCGGTAGACCGGCTCGCGGGCGAAGTCCCGGCCGAGTTGCCGCTGCCACTCCGGCGAACCCAATTCGGCGACGGCCAGCAGCGCCGGGAGCCGCGCCGCCACCACGGCCAGCGGCCCGGCGGCGGGGACCGACGCGGCGCCGACGACCGTCTCGGCGAACTCGCGCGGCTCGGGGGCGAGTTCCCGCACCACCTGCGGCGCGGGCAGCACCTCGGCGAGTTGGACCGGCTCCGGCGCGAACTCGCGCGGCGACGGGGCCAACTCCCGCGGCACAGGGAGTGCCGGCGGGACGACTTGCGCGAGCGACGGGGCCGGCTTCTGAGGCGGTGCGGTCGCCAGAGGCTTGGCAGGCGCGTCGGGGGCCGGTTCGCCGGCGAACCGGCCGACGGCGAGGGCGATCAGTATGCTCGCCGCGACCACGCCGGGCACCCACAGCGGCAGCGCCCCGCGCTTGACTGGCCGCGCGCTCGGCACGACCACCGGCGGCGGGGGCAGCTCGCGCACCCTGGCAATCACGCGCGGGGCCAGCTCGGCCAGTCGGGCGGGCACGGGCGCCGGGCGCACGCCCCTCAGCCGGCGCGAGTGCCCGGCGAGCGCGCGGTAAAGCGCGAGCGCCTCGGCGGACTCGGCGAGGAGGCGGCGCAGGCGGGCCGCGTCGGCGGGGGCCAAATCCCCGTCGATCCCCCGGCAGACCAGTTCCCGCTCCGAGGCACTCAGCATCACTCCCCGCCCCCCTCGTACACGCCCGGCTGGGATGGCGGTACGCCCATCGCCGCCTCGAGCAAAGTTTTCAACTCCAGCCGCGCCCGGTGAATCCGGCTCCGCACCGTACCGATCGGGACGGAAAGCACCTCGGCGATGTCCTCGTACTTCAGCCCGTCGAGTTCTTTCATCACCAGTATCTGCTTGTGCTCGGGACTCAGCCGAGCCAAGGCCGCGAGCAAGATCGCCTCGTCCTCCCGGCGTTCGAGGTCCGCCCCGGCCGGAAGGTTCCCAGTGTCAACCGGGTCGATCGGCGATTCGCCCTCCCTGGCGGCGTCGAGGCTCAGCGTCTGCCGCTTGCGCCGCTTGAGGCTGACCGCGCTGTTGAACGCGATGCGGTACAGCCAGGTGTAAAACTCTGCGTCCCCCTTGAAACTTCCGAGCGAGGTGTAGGCGTTGACGAACGCATCTTGGAGCGCATCCAGCGCGTCCTCGGGTCGGTCCACCACACGCAACACCGAGTGGTAGAGGCGGTCCTGGTAGCGCACGACGAGTTCGCCGAAGGCACTGGTGCGCCCGGCGAGGGTGTCGGCAATGAGTCGGCGGTCGTCGAAGTTCACGTCGGCTCGATGGCGTTAGCCCCGCACCACTTGACGCCCCCCGCCGGCGGAGAGTTCCCGCAAGCCCGGCCGGGGCGTCAACCTGGGGCAGATTTTCCCCAGGCGGGGTG
Organism: uncultured Fimbriiglobus sp.; assembly: GCA_964245865.1. Taxonomy (GTDB): domain Bacteria; phylum Planctomycetota; class Planctomycetia; order Gemmatales; family Gemmataceae; genus Fimbriiglobus. The sequence continues at coordinate 8,106 of CAXTPM010000040.1, forward strand.
GGTATACTAGACAAGCGCACCGCGATTGGACCCCCGCCCCCACCACGGACTGGCGACGCGCCGGCCAGTTTCTCGCCTCAAGGAAGGGCCGCCCCCCGTGAGTGACCTCGCGCCGGACCTTCGTCCGACCCCGGATGGCGACCGCCAGACTTTGGGCCGCACCGACCACCACGCCGCCATCGTTGTTAAGGGCGCCCGCGAGCACAACCTCAAGAACATCGACCTCACCATCCCCAAAAATCAACTGGTGGTGTTCACCGGGGTGTCGGGGTCGGGCAAGTCGTCGCTCGCGTTCGACACTCTCTACGCCGAGGGGCAGCGGCGCTACGTCGAGAGCCTGTCGAACTACGCCCGGCAGTTCCTCGGCAACTTGCCGAAGCCCGATGTCGAGTCGATCTCCGGCCTGTCGCCCGCCATTTCGATCCAGCAGAAGACCGCCGGGCGCAACCCGCGCTCGACGGTGGGGACCGTCACCGAGATCAGCGACTACTTGCGCGTACTGTTTGCCAGGGTCGGCCTGGGCCACTGCCCCAACTGCGGCCGGCCGATCACCGCGCAGACGCGCGAGCAGATCATCGGCCGCATCCTCACGCTCGAAGCCGGCACGCGGTTCCTGCTGCTGGCGCCCGTGGTGCGCGGCCAGAAGGGCGAGTTCAAGGACTTCTTCGCCGACCTCGTGAAGCGCGGCTACGTGCGGGCGCGGGTTGACGGCGCGGTGGTCAAGCTCACCGACGATTTGAAGCTCGACAAGAAGATCAAGCACGACATCGCGGTCGTGATCGACCGCCTCAAGGTAGACGCCGAGGCCGGCAAGCTGCGCCCCCGGCTGGCCGAGGCCGTCGATCAGGCGCTCGCGCTGGCCGACGGCTCGGTCGTCGTGGCCGTCGAGCCGCCGGACGGCGCGCCCGCCGACGCACCGGTGCCGAAGGACTTGCTGCTGAGCGCCAAATACGCTTGCACTCACTGCTCGATTAGCTACGAGCCGCCCAGCCCGCAGTTGTTCAGCTTCAACTCGCCGCAAGGGATGTGCCCGTCGTGTGAGGGACTCGGCACCCTGTTCACCTTCGACCCGGACCTGCTCATCCCCGACGCGGGTAAGAGTTTCGCCGACGGCTGTGTGGCGGTACTCGGTCCCTTGAAGGCAATGGGTAAGTGGCGGCGGCACATCTACGACGGGGTCGGCAAGTCGCTCGGCATCGACCTCAAACTGGCGTGGAAGAAACTCCCCGCCGCACAACAAAAGCAGCTCCTTTACGGTGCCGGCGAGGCGCACATCGTCTGGGAGTGGAAGCAGCGCTTCGGCAAGGTCTGGAAGCACTCCGGCAAGTGGGAGGGCGTCGTCCCGCAACTGGTCAGCCAGTTCAAGAAGACCGCCGGCGGCCCAAAGCGCATGCAGCTCGAAAAGTACATGCGCGTGGTGAGGTGCCCCGAGTGCAAGGGCGACCGCCTGAACCCCCAGGCCCGCGCGGTGCAAGTCTGCGGCAAGACGCTCATCCAAGTCGGCGCCACCCCCGTGGGCGAACTGACCGCGTGGTTCGGCGAGTTCGAGAAGGGGCTGAACGCGGTCGAGAAGGTCATCGCCGCCGAACTTGTGAAAGAGATTCGCGCGCGGCTGCAGTTCCTCTTGAACGTGGGGCTGCACTACCTCACCCTCGACCGCAGCGCCCCCACCCTCAGCGGCGGCGAGGCCCAGCGCATCCGTCTCGCCGGGCAGATCGGCTCGGGGCTAGTCGGCGTGCTGTACATCCTCGACGAGCCGAGCATCGGCCTGCACCCGCGCGACAACTTGCGCCTGCTCCGCAGCCTCGAATCGCTGCGGGACATGGGCAACACCGTGCTGGTGGTCGAGCACGACGAGGACACCATCCGCGCCGCGGACTACCTGGTTGACTTCGGCCCCGGCCCCGGCGTCCGCGGCGGGCAGATCGTGGCCCACGGCACCCCGGCCGAGGTGTTCGTGAACCCCAACAGCGTGACCGGCAAGTACCTCGTCGGCGAGTCGCCGATTGCGGTGCCGAAGACCCGGCGCGCGGGCAGCGGCCTGCACTTGCGCGTCGTCGGGGCGCGGCACCACAACTTGAAAAACGTCACCGTCGAAATCCCGCTCGGCAAGATGGTCGTCGTCACCGGCGTCTCGGGGTCCGGCAAGTCGAGCCTCATCAACGATATCCTCAAGGAGTCTCTGGTCGTCTCGACGGTCGCTAAGCGCGGCGCGGTCGCCGAGTCCGACGATGACCCGGACGTGAGGCTGCACGAGGTCGGGGCGCACGACAGAATCGAGGGCGCCGAGCACATCGACAAAGTCATCGGCATCGACCAGACGGCCATCGGCCGCACGCCGAGGTCGAACCCGGCGACCTACATCAAAGTGTGGGACGAGGTGCGCACGCTTTACTCGGAGATGACCGACGCGAAGGTGCGCGGCTACCAGCCGGGGCGGTTCAGCTTTAACGTGAGCGGTGGCCGCTGCGAGGCGTGCCAGGGCAACGGCTCGAACCGCCTGGAAATGGACTTCCTCGCGGATGTCTGGGTGACGTGCCCCGTGTGCGACGGCAAGCGTTTCACCCGCGAAACCCTGCAAGTCAAGTACCGCGGCAAGAACATCCACGAGGTGCTCGAACTCGAAGTCGGGCAGGCGCTCGAACTATTCGAGCACCACCCCAAGATCGCGGCGATGCTCAAGACGCTGCACGATGTCGGCCTGGACTACATCAAGCTCGGTCAGCCCTCCCCCACCCTGAGTGGCGGCGAGGCGCAGCGCATCAAGCTGGCCAAGGAACTCTGCCGGCGCGGCACCGGCAAGACCGTGTACATCCTCGACGAGCCGACGACGGGGCTGCACTTCGAGGACATCAAGAAGCTGCTCGGCGTGCTCCAGGCGTTCGTGGACCAGGGGAACACGGTGCTCATCATCGAGCACAACCTCGACGTGATTAAGACGGCCGACTGGCTCATCGACATGGGGCCGGACGGCGGCAGCGGCGGCGGCGAACTGGTAGTCGCCGGCACACCCGAAGTGGTGGCCAAGTGCGCCGCGTCGCACACTGGCGCGGCGCTCGCCCCCCTGCTCTTCCCGAAGGCGAAGCGCAAGCACAAGTCGGCCCCCGCGCCGACCTCGCCCTTGCGCCAGGAGCCGATCCGCTTCCTCGAAGTGCAAGGGGCGTCGCAGCACAACCTCAAGCACGTCGATGCCAAGATCCCGCGCGACAAGATGACGGTGTTCTGCGGCCCGTCGGGGTCGGGCAAGTCCTCACTTGCCATGGACACGATCTACGCCGAGGGGCAAAGGCGCTACGTCGAGAGTTTGTCCAGCTACGCCCGGCAGTTCCTCGGCCAAGTTCAGAAGCCGCGCGTCGAGCACGTCACGGGCTTGTCGCCCGCCATCGCCATCGAGCAGAAGACGACCTCGAAGTCGCCGCGCTCCACGGTGGGGACCGTGACGGAAATCTACGACTACCTGCGCGTGCTGTTCGCCCGACTCGGCGTCCGATATTGTCCGGGGTGCCAGGTGCCGATGGGCACCCAGTCGGCCGACCAGATCGTTGAAAAGATCGTCAACTTCCCCGAGGGCACCAAGCTCTACGTTTTGGCTCCCATGGAGCGCAAGGGCGCGGAGAACTACACCGCGCTCTTCGACGAGATTCGCCGCGCCGGCTATTCGCGCATGCGGGTGGACCGGAAGTCGTACAACCTCGACGAGCCGCCCCAAATTGATCACCGGCGCAAGCACACCGTCGAGGTCGTGGTGGACCGCAACGTCGTCAGGCCCGGTACGCGTGCCCGCATCGCCGACGCGGTGGAAAAGGCGCTCGACTTGGGCCGCGGCGTGGTGAACCTAGTCGTAGTCGATGCCGACCGGCCCGAGCAGGACTGGCCGGTCGAGCGCTTCAGCCAGCACTTGGCGTGCGCGTCGTGCGGCACGAGTTACGAGACGCTGAACCCGCACAACTACTCGTTTAATTCGCCGCTGGGGTGGTGCCCGACCTGCGAGGGGCTAGGCTTCCAGCGCGGCGCCAACGCGAACTTGCTCGTGGGCGACCCCAACTTGAGTTTGCGCCAGGGGGCGATCGTCGCGTGGCCCACACTCGCGCCGGGGGGCGCCTTCGCGCCGTTCGCCGAGGCGATTAGTCGGCACGGGCAGTTTAACCTTGATACGCCGTGGCGCGAGCTGACGCCGGCGCAGCAGCGGGGCGTCTTGCAGGGCTTCGGCGAGACTTACATCTCACTCGAACCCGGCGCGCCGGGTTCGGCCACGGCGACTCGCACCAACGATGGCAAAAAGGGCGCCCGCCCCCCCCCCCCCCCCCCTGCCCCC
>CAXTPM010000040.1:12430-16147 GCA_964245865.1 uncultured Fimbriiglobus sp.
GTGCGCTTCCAGTACAAGGGGCTGTTCCCCGCCATCGACGAGGCGAGCCGCGCGAGTTTCGTCTACCGGATGCGGCTCGACCACGTGGTCGATGAGGTGCCCTGCACCGCGTGCAAAGGCTCCCGGCTGCGGCCCGACGCGGCCGCGACGCGCTACCTCGACCTCACCGTCGGCCAGCTCACCCGGCAGCCGCTCGGCGAGACGCTGGCGCTGTTCCAGGGCTTGAGTCTTGCCGAGCGCGAGTCGGATATTGTCGGCGAGGTCGTGCGCGAGGTGGTCGCCCGCACCAAGTTCCTCGTCGATGTCGGCCTCGACTACCTGAGCCTCGACCGCAAGACGCCGACTTTGAGTGGCGGCGAGGCGCAGCGCATCCGCCTGGCGTCGCAGATCGGCAGCGGCCTGACGGGTGTGTTGTACGTGCTGGACGAGCCGACGATCGGCCTGCACCCGCGCGACAACGAGCGCCTGCTAGTGGCGTTGCACCGGCTGCGCGACCTCGGCAACACGATGATCCTAGTCGAGCACGACCGCGAGGTGATCGCCTCGGCCGACTACCTCCTCGACTTCGGCCCCGGCGCGGGCGACCACGGCGGCGAGGTCACGGCCGAGGGGAGTCCGCGTGCGGTAGAAGCATCCGATAACAGCCTGACCGGCGCGTACCTCAGCGGCCGCAAGGCCATCCCCGTGCCGACCAACCGCCGCTGCCTGCCGCTCGCCACCGCCGGCGTCCCGACCGAATCGGAGGTTGCGGCCGTTGCCCCGTCGGGCGCGGCCCTCACCGTGGTGGGCGCCCGGCAGCACAACCTGCGCAACGTCGATGTCAGCCTGCCCCTGGGGTGCCTCATCGCCGTCACCGGCGTGTCGGGGTCCGGCAAGTCGAGCCTCATCCACGAGGTGCTGTTCAACACCCTGGCCCGCAAGCTGCACCGCGCCCAGACCCCAGGGGCCGCGCACGACGAGTTGCGCGGCGTCGAGTTCCTCGACAAGATCATCAGCGTCGATCAAGACCCCATCGGCAACGCGCCGTCGAGCAACCCCGCCACCTACACCGGCGTGTTCGACCTCATCCGCGAGTTGTTCACCCGGATGCCGGAATCCAAGGTGCGCGGCTACACCGCGCGCCGCTTTAGCTTCAACCAGAAAGGCGGGCGCTGCGAGGCGTGCGAGGGGGACGGGCAGAAGAAGATCGAAATGCACTTCCTGCCCGACGTGTGGGTCGAGTGCGATGTCTGCAAGGGGAGCCGCTACAACCCCGAAACCCTGCTCGTGCGCTACAAGGGCAAGACGATCGCCGAAGTCCTTTCGATGCGCGTGGCCGAGGCGCTGGAGGTGTTCGGCAACATCCCGAAGATTCGCGTGATCCTACAAACCCTTGCCGATGTCGGCCTCGGCTACATGGCCTTGGGTCAGCCCGCGCCCACGATGAGCGGGGGCGAGGCTCAGCGCGTCAAACTCGCCGCCGAGTTGGCACGCCCGAGTACCGGCCGGACGCTGTACTTGTTGGACGAGCCGACGACGGGGCTGCACTTCGACGACGTGCGCAAACTTTTGGACGTGCTGCACCGCCTCGCGGACCTCGGCAACACGGTGGTCGTGGTCGAGCACAACCTCGACGTGATCAAGACGGCCGACTGGCTGATCGACCTCGGCCCCGACGCGGGGGTGCGCGGCGGCATGGTGGTGGCGCAGGGATCGCCGGAGCGCGTGGCGGCGAACTTCGCCGATACGTCCGGTAACGTGGCTTCCCACACCGGGCGCCTGCTCGCGCCGGTGCTCGCGGCCGGCCCGCTCGCCGAGCGGCCCCGCTACGACCACAAGGCCGCGATGAAGGCGCGCATCGACGACGTGGAGATCACCCAAGTCGGGCGCGACGAGAAGCTGCCGTGGGAACTCGACGGCGAGCGCTGGCATACTCTGGAGCGCGTCACCACCAAGGGCACGGTGCCGAAGTGGGACGGCGCGGCGCTCAAATTTGCGGTGCAACTGGTTGAGGCGCGCGGGCCGTTCGCCCCGACCGACTGGAACACCCGCTCGGTGGTGGAAATCGCCGCACCGACGAAATCGCAGGGGTGGTTTCTCCACGCGCTGACCGGGCACGAGGCGTACTTCACGCTCAACTTCCGCGTCGCGCGCAACACCTTCAAGACGCCCGACTTGGCCGCGAAACTGAAACTGAAGCCCCTGAGCGACATCGCGGGGCTGGAGAACTACTCCCGCGACACGCGCGTCGAGGTGACCAACACCCGCGGCCCCTGGCAGGACGTGGTGGTTACGATCACGGCCAAGGCGGAGGTGGCCACGCCGGCGTTCGCCGAGTTCCTCGACCGCGCCGCCGAGTCGTTCCGCGCCAACCTCAAGCGCATGCAGACTTCGGTCGAGGACGTGATGCCCTGGAAGCTCGACGGCGAGCGCTGGCACACGGGGAGCAAGGGCTTCCCGCCCGGCAAGTCGGTCAAGTGGGAGACGGGCCTGACCGCCAAACTGTTCGAGCTGGTGCGCGAGGCGGTCCCCGGCGTCGAGTTCAAGTTCGACACGCGCGACTCGGTACTAGTCAAGCTCCCCGGCGTCTCGGCGAGTTGGGGCCGCGTGAAGACGAAAGACCCCGCCGCGCTCGAAATCAGGCTCGTCGGCAAGCCGGGACAGTTCAACCTCGGGCGGCTCGACGGCCTCGGCGCCAGCCCCGAGATCGCCAGAGACACGGGGGCGGGCGGGGGCGAGTCGGTCACGCTGCGCTTCCGCACGCCGGACCACCTCAAGCCGGGACCGCTGAAGAAGTTCCTCGCCGAGCATGCGGCGGGGTACGTGGGGATGGTCGGGGACTGAGAGCGGGGTCGCCCTACTCGACGGCCGGGCCGTCGCGCGCACTCGCCTGGCACGCGCGGCCCGCGGGCGGTATTATCGGGCCGTCCCGAGTCCGCGGCGCGAGGCGAGTCGGCGTGCGTTCCACCAACATCCAACTTTTGCGCGTGTTCGCCGCCGTCGGCGTGGTGCTGCACCACCTCGGGTTCTACGCGCACCAGGGGCACGTCCACGGCGCGGACTACATGAAGCTCTGGCCGCTGCGCTGGTCGGCCTTCGTCGGCCTGCCGGTGCCCCTCTTTTTTGCGATCTCGGGGTTCGTCCTGACGCAAGCCCTCGACTCGGCCGAGGCGCGCGACCCGGCGGGCCGGCTCGGCCGCGTGGGTCGGTTCCTCGTGGCGCGGGTGCTCAGGCTCTACCCCGGCTACTGGCTGGCGGTGGCGCTCGTGCTGAGTTGGAACGCGGCGAGGAACCTCTCGGCCGGGGAACCGTCGGGGCTGGCGAACTTCGGCGCGGCGGTCCTCACCCTCGCGCCAGTCGGGCCGGGGCCGGGCTACGTGCTCGGGATCGAGTGGTCGCTGATCTACGAGGTGTTTCTGTCGCTCGCCCTCGGCCTACTGGGTCTCTTGGGGGCACGCGCCCTGCCCTACTGCGCCGCCGCGTGGCTGGCACTTTTGGTTTGGAAAGTCGTCGCGTGGCCGAACTACGCCTCCGAGGCGATCCCCGCGGCCGCGACCATCGCGCTCTCGGCGTACAACGCCCCGTTCCTCGGGGGCGTCGTCGCCTACTCGCTGCGGCGAGTCGCCCCGCGCGCCGGGCGGCTTGCCCTCGGTGCGGTCGGCCTGGCTGCGATCGGGTCGTGGTTCAAGCTCAGTTCGACGCACATGACGCTCGAGCAGTTCTGGCTGATCTCGACCG
>CAXTPM010000041.1:0-15652 GCA_964245865.1 uncultured Fimbriiglobus sp.
CTGGCCGGGCACCTGTCGAAGTTGCAGGGCCGCAAGGTCGCGCTCCCCGGCTTCGTCGGCAGCCCCGCGAACTGCTGGAGCCACTGGTTCCTGTTCCCGCCGCTGCCCGCCGCGCTCGACGGCTACACGCTCCCCGATGTCCGCGACTTGGCCCTCGAACTGATCGTCGAGCGGTTCGCCCCGGTGTGGAACCTGTGCAAGCAGTACGGCGTCACGTTCGACCTGGAGTGCCACCCCTCGGAGCGCGCGATGGGCGACCTCGAAAGCGCGGCCGACTACATCGAGCACATGAACGCCGCAGGCTTTGAAGGAACCGTCGGGTTCAACCTCGACGGTAGCCACATGGAATGGCAGAACGTCTCGGTGATCGAGTTCATCCGGGAGTTCAAGGACTACATCCACTGCGCGCACGTGAAGGGCGTGCAAGTCGAGCGCGAGCACTGCCGGGGCGGGCGCCTGGGGGGCCACCGGCCGATGGGGCACTGGACCAACGGCTGGAAGTTCGTCACGGCGGGCACCAAGCGCGACGCCAACTCGCTGGAGGAAATCTTCATCGAACTCACGCGCGTCGGCTACGACGGGGCGGTCTCGATCGAGTGGGAGGACAACGACGCGGACCAGTTGGCCGGGGCGAAGGCGGCGCTCGCCAACTGCCGCGCGGCCGACCTGCCGCCCTCGGGGATGAAGCACGACGAAATGCTCAAGGGGTAGAATGGGGCCGGGCGCCGGCCGCATCCACGAGGGGACGGTCACATGGGAACCGTCGTTCCGGACAAGGAAATGATCGCCGAGTCGTGCGCCGTCGCGCGATCGATTCGCGCGCCTGCGGGCGCGGTGAGCCGCCCGCCCGACTTTTCCCCGTTCCCGCCACTTTCGGAGGGCCGACGCGATGCAACGAGTCGTTCTGGACGCCGCCACCCGCGCGAAGTTTAACGGGCTGGACCAAGTCCTCGAGTTGACCGACGAGACCGGCTTCGTCGTCGGCTACTACCACCCCGCGCCCAAGGGCGCGAACCCCGCGAGCGGGTGGGGGCCGTTTCCCGCCGAAGAAATCGAGGCGGCGTTCGACCAGGCGGACGAGGGGCGACCGCTCGAAGACATCTTAAAGGGCTTCAAGAAGCGATGACCTTCGCAGTGGTCTGGCGGCGCGCTGCTGAGAATCGGCTCGAAGCGATCTGGCAGAGTCAGGCCGACTCCGATGAGGTCGCCGACGCAGCCGACGCCGTTAACCGCATCCTGCGCGACGACCCGTTCGGGCAGGGTGAGTCGCGCGACCGGCTCACGCGCCGCATTTGGTTCCACTGGCCGATGCTGGTCGTCTTCGAGATCAACGAGTCGCGCCGCGCGGTTTACGTCGGTGCCGTCCGCTGGCTGGGCCGCGCGTGACCCACTCCCGCGCCCTACTCGCCGCCGCCCTCGGCGTGGCGCTGCCCGTCGGCATGATCCTCGCCCTCGGCGTGGCGTCGGCCGGCGACAAGGCGCGCTACGAACTCGTCAAGGACTTGTTCGTCCCGCTTGTGGGGCCACTCGTCGCGGTGCTCATCCCCGTGGTGGTGCTGTACGTCATCCCGTTCAGCCAGGGCCGGCAGCGCCTCTCGCTGGACCTATGCGCGGTCTACTTCGCCGAGGAGATGCGCGACGCGCGCCTCGTGGCCTGGCAGCACTTCATCACCGAGCAACGGCAACTGCCCCCCGTGAGGCGCGCGGAGCGCCTGAACCACTACCTCGACTACCTCAGCCGCCCGGAGGTGCATCGCAGCGTGGACCGGGCCACCGACCTGGTGTACCAGAAGACCTCGCGCGTGCTCGACTTCTTCGCCATCGTCAACGGCTGCGTGGCGCGCGGCTCGGCCGACCCCGACGTAGTACGCGACTTCCTGCTGTTTTACTACCTCTGGTGGCGCGACGAGGTGCTCGACCCGATGCGGCGCACGCAGCGGATTCGCCCCGGCGAGGTGAAAGCACTGCCGAGCTGGTGGGGGCCGCTCTCGAGCCTGGACGCGCTGGCGGCGCCCGCGCCGGTTCTTCGGCCCGAGCGGGTGGCGTAAGCCTTCCGAGTGGAGCGACGCCGCCGGGGTTCTACTCGGTCGTGCCGCCCTCGGGGTTCGCACGCCACGCTCCGAAAGTCAAAACGTCCCGCGCCTATTATTACCTTGCCCCCTCCCCCATCCGAGACTCCCATGCCCCGCGCCGCGCTGTTCCTCGCCCTCGCCGCCCTCATTGCTTCAGGCGCCGATTGGCCGCAGTTTCGCGGCCCCGACGCCAACGGCGTCGCCCCCACCGCCGGCGCCGCCAAGCTCCCCCCGGCTAGTTTCACCGCCGCCGAGGTCGCGTGGGCCGTGGCGCTCCCCGGCGCCGGCTGGGCGCAGCCGGTGGTGAGCGGCGACACCATCTTCGTGCAGACCGCCGTCTCCGACCCGCCGCTGGTGCCCAAGGGGTTCATGGGCGGCGTCGCCTCGCCGATGTCCAAAGGCGGGGCGAAGGACAGTGCTCCGAAGGTTAAAGTCGAGTGGAAGTTGCTCGCGCTCGACCTCGCCACCGGCAAAACGAAGTGGGAGCGTATCGTAAGCAGCGGCCAGCCGAAGTACGGCATCCACCCGTCGAATACGTATGCCACCGAGACCGCCGCCGCGTCGGGCACTACCGTGGTGAGCTACTTCGGCGCCACCGGGACCGCGGCGGCGTTCGACTTCGCCGGCAAGGAACTCTGGAAGGCCGAACTCGGTGCCGGCCCCACCGCCAACGGCTTCGGCACCGGCTCCTCGCCGCTGGTGTACGCCGGGAAGGTGTACATTCAGCAGCACAACGAGGAAGTCGCCGCCCTCACTTGCCTCGACTTGACCACCGGCAAGCAAGTGTGGCAGGTCAAGCGCGAGAAGCCCAGCACGTCGTGGGCCTCGCCGGTGGCGTGGGTGCAGGAGTCCGCCACCCAGATTGTGTGCTGCGGTCGCGGCCTCGTCACCGGCCACGACCCCGCTTCGGGCGAGGAAGTCTGGCGCGTCGGCGGACTCGACTCGTCGTTCTCCTCCACGCCCGCCGTCAGCCCGCAGATGCTCTACTTCGGCAGCAGCGGCCCCGGCACCGTCGCCCCGCTCTACGCGCTCAAGAGCGGCGCGAAGGGCGATTGCAGCTTGGCCAAGGGCGAGACCAAGAACGCCTACGTCGCCTGGATGAAGACCGGCGCCGGCCCCGGCATGGCCAGCCCGGTGGCGGTCGAGGGCAGGCTCTACGTCCTCTCGAACTCCGGCCTGAAGTGCTACGACGGCGGCACCGGCGAGGTGTTCTACAGCGAGCGCGTCCCCAAGAACCGCACCACCGCCGCGTCGCCGTTCGCGCTCGGCGGGCGCCTGGTCGTGGTCGATGAGGCGGGCCTGGTAACGACGCTCAAACTCGGCCCGGCGTTCGAGGTGCTCGGCAGCGGCCAACTCGCCGACACCGTGTGGGCCACGCCCACCCCCATCGACGGCGGCGTGCTGGTGCGCGGCGTCGAGAAGCTGTACCGCATCGGGCGCTGAAGCCCATTGGCCCGCGCCCCTACTTGCCCCACTCCCGCCACCCCGCCCCGTCGCCGCGCAGGCGCTCGTACTTCGCCGCGACTCCCAGCGCCGGCGCGAGCGTCAACTCGGCTGCCATCGCCCCGATGCCGCCCGCGTCCGGCTCCGGCAGTTTCAGGCGCGGCGGCTTGGCCTGGGCGGCGAGGGCGACCAGCGGCAGCTTGTCCCACGGCACGCGGATGGTCACGGCGTAGCCGTAGGGGCGGGCCGAGAGTTGGGCGAGCGCGGGGGCGAACGCCTCGGCGAAGCGCCACGGCCTCGCCCGGCCCGGCTCGGGGGCGTCGGCGAGGGTGGTGGCGAGCACCAGCGTGTCCTCGGCCGGCGTGGCGACGAATACGGTAATGCCGCGCAGTTCCCCCTGCTCGACGCCTCTCCGGCCCGGCGCGGGCCTGGCCTTCAGACGGGCGCGCAGTGCGGACAGGGTTCCGAGTGGGCCTCGCGCCGCGGGCACCGCATTCCCGCCGGATGACGTGGTGACCGACGATGGTGTCATGTCGCCCAGCGAACCGCGCCCCGTGAGGACCAGCACCGAGCGGGGGACCAGCTCGCCGGGGGCGAAACTCACGCCGAGCGCGGCCGCTTCGAGCGCGTCGAGGGGGACGCCGGCGTCGGCCAGCACCCCGAGGAGGTCGGCCGGCACGCCGGCTTCGCTGAGCAAGTCGCGCGGCGACTTGCCGGCCCGCGCGGCCTCGTCGGCGAGCGGCCCGAGTTGCAGGGCCACCACCGCGTTCACGTCGGCCGGGAGGTAGCCCAGCCCCGGCACGCGCGCCGGCTCCGCGGGGAGCCTCACCCGAGTGGCGCCCTGAATCGGGGGACTCGGCGGCGCTTCGGCGGTGCGCGAGTTGCCCCCGAGGATCGCGTAAAGGGTGATCGCGCCCACGACTAGCGTCATGGCGGCGCCGAGTAGCGCCAACGGCCAGAGCGCGCGCAGAGGCACCGTCGGCTCGGCGTCGGGCTGCCCGCGCGCGGAGATGTACGGGGCGGCGACCATCGGCAGCGGCGTGACGGCGGCGTCGGGGGCCGCGACCGACTCGCCGCAGCGCGGGCAGACGACGCGGCCGTTGACGGGGCGGGCGCCGGCGGAGAGGTCGGCCGAGCAGAACGGGCAGGCGGGCATGGGCATTCCAGTCCCCTCCCCCCTCCGAGGGGGAGGGCTAGGGTAGGGGGGCGGCATCTAGTCCTCACCCTTCGGGTTCTTGAGCGCCTTGAGTAGCTTGTCGAGTCCCGCGCCGCCGAGCGCGCCGCCGGGCTTCGGCCTCGGCAGCGCGGGCTTGGGCGGGGGCGGCGGTTCGAGCACCGGCGCGGCCGCGTAGGCCGGCTCGCGGTCGAGCACGAGGTCGAGCACCCAGCAGCCGCGCGAGTGCAGCGGCCCCTCGGGGGCGTGCGGCTCGGTGCCCCGGCAGTGCCGCAGCACGGCTTCCTCATCGCAGTCGGCCGCGAGCAGTTCTGAGGCGAGCGCGGGCATCCGCTCGAAGGCGCGCGCCTCGAAAATGGCCCGCGCCAGGGCGGTCACTTCCGGGGTGCGCCACGCCGCGTCGAGCCGCAGCGGGCGGAACGGGTTGCCGGCGATGTCCTGGATCAGCTTGCCGACGGTCTTGCGCTCGGCCCGCTCCTTGGCGACCTCCATGTCGCCGGCGCGGGTCTTCTCGCCCTCGTCCTCGGTCGTCACGGTCTGGGTCGCGGCGGCGTAGCGCAGGTCGGCTTTCTTGCGCGGATCGACATCCGAGTCGGCGTCGGCGAGGGCGTGGAACTTCAGCGCGGTCGCGGCGGCGAGGCTGGCGCTGCCCTGCATCTGGCCGGCGCGCAGGACTTGCTCGCGGACCATTTCGAGCTGGTCCCGGCCCGGCGCGTCGATGAGGAGCGGCACCGCCAGGGCGGCCTGGGCCGACGCCTCGCCGGCGCGCTCAATCGAGGTGCGCGCGTAGCGGCACGCGGCCTGGAACAGCGGCGCGGCAGGCACGGGCCGGCCGGCGACGGTGTGCAGGAAGCTCTCGGGGTCGGCGTCGGGTTCGGCGGCGCGCACGGCCTCGGCCTGGGTCGCCTCGCCGAAGGGGCGCGCGGCCTCGACCGCGTCGTGGGCGGCTTGCATCCGCCGGTCGGCCTCGTCACTGAGTTCGTGCGCGGCCCCGGCGTTGGCCTCGCACCATTCCAGAACCGCGAGCGATTCGGGGGGCAACAGCGCCTGGAGGCGGCGCACCGCCGCGCACGCCAGCAGGTGCCACTGCCGGGGCGAGAGGCGCTCACTCAGGAGTGCCAGCATGGCGTCCGGGTCGGCGCCGGCGAGGTATTCGGCTTCGGTCATCGCGGGTCTCGTGCGGGGCGGTCGCGCCAAGTGCGGGTATTGTAGCGGCGCGCGGTGGAGTGGGGCGACCCGCCCGATTTGCACCCCTCCCGAGTCGAGCGTAGAGATACGCCCGTCCAGCACCGCCCCGGTGCCGGCGCCCCTTCCCGCCGGAGTCCCCCCATGCTCGCCGTCCTCGTGGCGCTCGTGCTGTTGCAGCCGCCCGACCCGCCGCCCAGTGCCCCGGCCGCGCCGGTGGTCAAACTCCCCGCCGAACTCGCCGTGCCCCCCGGCAGGATGCTCCGCCTGAGCGCCGAAACCACCGGGCGCCTGGTGGCGTGGGCGGTGGTCGGCGACGGCGCGGAGTTGGTCGCGTTCGCCGACGGCAAACAAGCCGTGTTCGCCGCGGCCGCGTCCGGCAAGTTCACGGTGCTGGCCTGGAGCGCGGGCGGCGACGTGCCGGGGCCGGCGGCGCGCTGCGCCGTAACCGTCGGTGGCCCGGCGCCCGTACCGACACCGCCCGCGCCCCCTGCCCCGCCGGCCCCGCAGTCGCAACTGGCGCGCGAGCTTCAGGCGCTCGTGCTGGCCGACGCCACGGCAGATCGCGCGGCGGTGCGGCGCCTCGCTCAAGTCTACCGCGACTGCGCGCCGCTGGCGCTCGCCGCCGACACGCTAACGCCGGCGCACCTGGCCGACAAGCTGCGCGCGGCGGTGCAGGCCCACTTCCCGGCGAACGCGCTGGCCGGAGTACGGGCGCGGCTGGCCCAAGAGTTGGCGCGCCGCATCGCAGCCGACCCCGACCGGGCGGTCGACCCCGCCACGCGCCGGCTCGCAGCCGACTTGTTCGTGGAACTCTCGCAGGCGCTCGACGCCGCATCGGAGGCCAAATGACGACGACCAAACTCCGCGCGATTCTCGCGGCCGCGGCCGCCACCCTCACGGCCCTCGGTGGCCTACTACTCGCGCTCAGCGGTCCCGCCGCGGCGCCGGTCCCGGTGCCGGTCGTCGGCGGGCCGTTCGCGCCGCGCGCCACCGGCTGGGTGCCGGACGCGGGGGCCGTCGAGTCGTTCCGCACGCGCCACGCGGTGCCGGAGTTCACCGACACCGAGGCGGGGCGCGAGGTCTCCCGCGCCGCCGACGATGTGTTCCTGTGGGAGGCGTGCCGGCGCGTCACGGGTGATGTGCTGCCCGCGCGGAACCAGGGGCAAGTGGGGGCGTGCGTCGGCTTCGGCACGACTGCGGCCATCGAGCACCTGATGTGCGTCGAACTCGCGGCCGAATCCGGCTCGGGCCGAGCTTTCAAGCCGGTCGCCCCGGAGGCGGTGTACGCCGGGAGCCGGGTGCAGGTCGGCGGCGGGCGCATTCGCGGCGACGGCTCGGTGGGCGCCTGGGCCGCCGAGTTCGTGCGCACCTACGGCGTCGTGCCGCGCGGCAAGTACGCCGGCGCGGACCTCAGCCGCTACGACGAATCGACTTGCCGGCGGCTCGGCTCGGCGGGCCTGAGTAGCGAGTTGGTGGCGCTCGCCAGGGAAAACCCGGTCAAGGGCGTGGCGCGGGTGGGGCGCTTCGCCGAGGCGCAAAAAGCCATCGAGAACGGCTACCCCGTGGCCGTGTGCAGTTCGCAGGGCTTCGCCATGGCCCGCGACCGCGCCGGGTTCTGTGCCCCGCGCGGCACGTGGTACCACTGCATGGCGCTGGTGGGCGTGCGCGGCGGCTCGCGGCCCGGCGGGTTCCTGTTGAACAGTTGGGGGCCGGACGCCCACACCGGGCCGCGCGACCCGGCCGACGCGCCAGTCGCCGGCTTCTGGGCGGACGCCGGCGTGCTCGACCGGATGCTCGCCGAGGGCGACTCGTGGGCGTTCAGCGGGTTCGACGGCTTCAAGGCGCGCAAGCTCGACTGGTACGCGGCGGTGCCCGAGGCGCGGCCGATCACTAAGACGACGCCATGACGCTGGCCGACCCGACCCCGCGCACTTGTGAGTCCTGGCTCGCCCGCCGCGACGCCGCCTGGCGCCTCGCGGCGTTCCTCATTTTGGCGACCGGCGTGGCAACGCTGCGCAGTTGGCCGGCGGGCGCGGGGGCGCTGGGTTTCGCGGTCGTCGTGGCGATCTCGGCCCGCGTGCCCCTCTCGGCGATCGCCGCGCGCCTCGCGCTGATGCTGCTGCCGCTGATCCCCTTCGCGCTCGTGAGTGTGGCCGATTCGGCGGCGCGGCCGAACTTGGTCGCGGCGGCGGGGCGGCTGCTGAGTGTCGGCGCTCTGACTCTCACCCTCACCACGGCCGCGCCGCCGGCGGTGCATTTGCAAGCGCTCGCGCGCCTCGGGGTGCCGGGGCGGCTGGTGCAAGTCGCGCTCTTGGCCGAGCGCTACCGGCAACTCCTGGGGCGCGAGGCCCGCACGCTGCAACTGGCACTACGCACGCGCGGCCTGCGCCTCAGTTCGACGCGGCAATCGGCGGCGGTGCTGGGCGCGATGGCCGGGAGTGTGTGGGCGCGGGCCGAACTGCGCTCCGAGCGCGTGGCCGACGCCATGCAGGCGCGCGGCTACGCCGGGCGGTCCCACCCAACGCGCCCGGTTCGCTCGGGGTGGCCGGATGTCGCACTAGTCGTGGCTAGCATCGTGATGATACTCTTTAGCATCGTGTCCGATCGAGTCTATTGCACGGCTACGACAGCGTCATGACCGAAGCGATCCATGTCGGAAACCTGCGCCACGCATATCAATCCGGCCAAGTCGCGCTCGCCGGCGTCACCCTGTCGGTGGCCACCGGCGAGCGTGTGGCGGTCCTCGGCGCGAACGGGGCTGGGAAATCGACACTATTCTTGCGCCTCGCCGGGGTGCTGGCCGGCACGCCGGGGGTGGCGCGCGTACACGGCCTCGACCCCGCCGTGCCGGCCGAGCGCGCGAAGTTACCGGGGGTCGTGGGCGTGCTGTTCCAGAACCCCGACGACCAACTGTTCGCCGGCACCGTGGGCGACGACGCGCTGTTCGGCCCGCTGAACTTGGGGATGCCGCTGGCCGAGGCGGAGGTCGCGGCCAGGGCGGCACTGGAGCGCGTGGGGCTGGCTGGCTACTGGGACCGGGCACCGCTCGGCCTTTCCGGCGGCGAGAAGCGCCGCGCCGCGCTCGCCGGGGTGCTGGCGATGGACCCCGCCATTTTGCTCTTGGACGAGCCGACCGCGTACCTCGACGCGCGCGGCAAGCGCGCCCTCGCCGAGTTCCTGCTGTCGTGGCCCGGCACCTTACTTGTGGGCACGCACGACCTAGAGTTCGCCGCGAAACTCTGCACCCGCGCCGTGGTCCTCGACGCCGGGCGCGTGGTGGCCGACGGCCCGGCGGCGGCAATCCTGGGCGACGGCGAGTTGCTGGCGAAGTTCGGGCTAGTCGCCTGAACGGGGAATACGGCCGCGCGGGCGCGCATCACCTAGAATGGCAGACCCTCCGCGCGAGTCCCCCGATGCCCACGACACTGCTCGAGCGTCCGCCGCTCAACCCGACGCACGAGCCGTTCCCGATTGCGGAAGTCACGGAGCCGCACCCGCCGCGCCGGCACAAGATCATCGCCGTGCTGCCGGCGTACAACGCCGAAAAGACCCTTGCGGCGACCCTGGCCGACTTCCCCGCGGGGTGCGTCGATGAGGTGCTCTTGGTCGATGATGTCAGTAAGGACCGCACCGTCGAGATCGCCCGCAAGATGGGCCTGACGGTGATCGTGCACGCGCAGAACAAGGGCTACGGCGGTAACCAGAAAACCTGCTACCAATATTGCCTGGAGCGCGGCGCCGATATCGTGGTGATGATTCACCCCGATTATCAATACGACGCGCGCGTGATTCCGCACGCGGTGAGTTTCATCGAACTCGGCATCTGCGACGTGGTGCTCGGCAACCGCATTCGATCCCGCCCCGAAGCGCTGGCGTGCGGGATGCCGTGGTGGAAGTATTTGGCGAACCGCTCGCTGACGTTCTTCGAGAATTGCGCGCTCGGCCAAAATCTCGGCGAGTTCCACTCGGGCTTCCGCGTCTACCGCCGGCAGGTGCTCGAAACGGTGCCGTTCGAGCGCAACAGTGACGACTTCGTGTTCGACACACAATTCTTAGTGCAAGCAGTGCATCACGGCTTCCGCCTCGGCGACGTGCCGGTGCCGGTGCGCTACTTCTCCGAGGCGAGTAGTATCAACTTCAAGCGTAGCACCAAGTACGGCCTGCAGACGGTGAAGACGGTGGGGCAGTGGTGGCTGCACAAGCTCGGCATCCGGCGGAGCGAGCTGTTTGCGAGGAAGTGAAGCGGCCCTGGCGAGGCGACTCAGCCCCCGTCTATCTCGCCACCGGGGAGAGACGGGGGGCTGAGTCGCTTACCGCTTGCGTGGTGGGGGCGCCGATCCCGGTTTTCGGTTCCCCATCGGCTTGCGCTCGAACTCCACCACCACTAAATCCGGCGCCCCCGGCGGCTGTTCACTCACCTGAAACCCGCGCGGCCGGTCGGTTTCGTCGGCCCCTTCATAGCGCGCCAGCCGCAGCGTGTCGCCGGCGATCTCGTAGATGAACGCCTGGTAGAAGTCGTACTGCGGGAGCGAAATTGGCTCGGGGCCGGGCTGGCCGTCCCCGGCGGGGCCGGCTCATCGCGGCCCCGGAGCAGGCGCGATGTCATGTCTCGAGAAGTGCGCGCGAGCGTGATTTCCTTTGGCGTGCGGTGCGGGTTAAGCTTGAACGGCACGACATCACTACCGGTGAGCCGGACCCCCAGACCCCGCCCGCCGATCCGTGGCGCCTCGTCGTATACGCGCACCACGTCGTTGGTGCCGGGCGCGATCGGAATGCTCGGCGGGAACGCGGCCTTCGTGAACTCCAGTAAGACTATCTCCGGCGCAGTATCGAGGTCCACCGCCTTGCCGTTGACCATCTTGGACTTCGCCACCCAGTAGCAGTTGTCGAGCGCCTCGGTTTCCTTGGCCACCAGCGGTCGCCGTCGCGCGGCCCGCTCCCGCGCCGACTCCGGCTCTGCAACCGGCGGCGCGGCAACTCTCCCCGCCGGAGTGTCGGGCGCCTCCGCCGGCTTGCTCTTGTCGCCCCCCGTCTGCCCCACCCCGACCGCCGTCACGCCGCCCGCCATGCCGATGGCCAGCAGGCCCGCCGCGAGTTTCGCCAGTGTCATGAGTCGCACCCCTCCGCTTACCAGGGCTAGCACCGCCGCCGGGACCGTCCCAGGGGCGTGGCCGGCCGTAATCAGTGCCGCCGCCGTCGCCGCCCGCACCAGCCCCGCCGGCGCGCCCGAAGTCGCCGCGCCGGCCAGGATCGCCGCCACCGACAGCTTCACGCCGAGCCGTTGCAGGCGCGCGGCCAACAGCTTGTGCGCCGCGTCGAGTCGGCTCGAAACGGTCCCCTCCGGGACGCCCAATCGGCTAGCGGCGTCGCGCCGGCTGACGCCTTCGAGGTCGCAGAGCACCACCGCCGCGCGGTACTTCGCCGGCAGGTTGGCCAACAGTTGGTCCGCGTCGAAGCCGGCATCGACCGCACGCGGAACGTCGGCCAGTTCGGGCCTCGCCGCCCGCCGCTCGACTTCGATCCGCCGCGACTGTGCCAAGCGCGCCTTCAGAGCCAGCCGCCGGGCCACGCCGTGGAGGAAGTCGCCGACGGTGCCGCGCCCGGCGAACTCCCCGGCGCGGCGGGCGAGCACCACGAACGCGGCCTGGGCCACGTCGTCGGCGCCCGAGTCGCACCGCAGCACCCGCCGGGCGACGCCGGACACCATCGCCCCGTGCCGGTGCGCCACCTCGGCGAACGCCGCGTGGTCGCCGCGCCGGGCGAAGCGGTCCAGCAGCTCGCCGTCCGACACCCCCGCGAGGGACGGCCGGGCGAGGCGGTCGAACAGGGCGCCCAGCGCGCCGCGCGAATCGGAAGCGGTCACGGCGTCCACACAAGTCTGTGCCGCGAGGGGGGCGGAGTTCGTCGGCGATTTTCGCGGAACGGCCGACGCGCGGCAAGGGCGCTACCCCGCCAGTTTCCGCACCGCCCACTCCAGCGGCCCCCGCAACCCCAGCGACTGCCACGCCCACGACACGGCGACCGCCAGCACGAAGAACGCCACGCCCCACCCCGCCGCGGTGGTGAGCGGCATCGTGCCGACCGCCCCGGCGGCTTCCAACGTCCCGAGGCCGAAGACGATGTGCGCGAAGTACCACGTCAGCGCCATCCGCCCCGTCGCCGCGAGCGGCGCCCAGACCCACCCCGGCAGCGCGCTCGTCAGGCGCACGCACGCGGCGACCACCGCCGTCGCCGTCCCCCCGGCCGCGAGCAGGAACAGCGGCAGCGCCGGCATCGACTCGGTGCCGAACAGCGCCCGCACCCCCTCGGCGTCTAGCCCCGCCGGCGGAGCAGCCGAGAGCGACCGCACCAATAGCCGCGAGGCCGTCTCGGCCATCGCCGCGACCGCCGCGCCGACGGCAATCACCCGCCGGCCGACGCACGGGTTCGCCAGGTCCAGCCGGCCGACCCACATGCCGTAGAGCACGAACCCCGTCCAGGGCAGCACGCTGCGGAAGCCGTCGTAGAACAGGTTCCGCAGCACCCCCGCCGGCGTCCAGAGGTTCCGGTAGGTCAGCGTGGCGAAGTCCCAGTTGCGCTCGAAGTCGCCAAGGCACACCGCCAGGGCGAACGCCGCCGCGAACCCGCACGCCCCCGCCAGCAGCGCCCGGTTCGACGCGGTGACTAGCAGGGCCGCGACGAACATCGAGACGCCGTAGACGCGCAGGATGTCGCCGGGCCAGATGGTGAGGTTCACGAACCCCAGCGCCAGCAGCACCACCCCCCGGACGCCCAGCGCCCGCCGCGCCGCGGCCAGTCGCGCCGGCTCGCCCGACGCAACCGCCCGGCGCGTCATCAGCGTGACGCCGACCCCCGCGAGGGTCACGAACGTCGCCGACGCCCGGCCGTCGAGCAGGCCCAGAACGGCCACCAGCCACCCCGGCCCAGTCCGTTCGGCCGCGCCGACGAGCGAGAAGTGGACGACCATCATGCCGAGCATCGCCAGCGAGCGGGCCACGTCGAAGCCGGCGAGGCGGGGGGCGGGGGCTACGGCCTGTCGATCCTGCCCCATGCCGGCTTCCCTACTACGTCCCGAAACTCATGTCGGCTGCGAAGTTCTCGTACTTCATGTACTGCTTCAGGTACGCCAGCGTCAACTCTCCCGTGGGGCCGTTGCGCTGCTTGGCGATGATAATTTCGAGAATGTTGTCTTCCTGCCCGCCGTCGAACTTCCCAGGGCGGTGGAGCAACATCGCCGTATCGGCGTCCTGCTCGATCGACCCCGATTCGCGCAAGTCCGAGAGGCGCGGCTTGTGGTCCTGGCGGTCTTCGCTAGCGCGGTTCACCTGCGCCAATGCGATCACCGGCATCTGCAACTCTTTGGCCAAGAACTTCAGCCGCCGACTAATCTGCGCGACTTGTTCTTGCCGGGGGTCGCGGCGATTCTCCGGCTCGATCAACTGTAAATAGTCGATCACCACGAGCTTAATATCGTGCCGCAATTTCAGCCGGCGTGCGTTCGCGGAAATGCGCAACATCGTCTGGGCGGGGCTGTCGTCGATAAACAGTTTCACCCACCCCGACTGCGCATTCCCGCGCAGCGTGTCGCCCGCCGCCATCAGCTTCTGAATTTCTTCGCTACTCAGTGTGCCCTTGCGCAGCCGGTGGCTATCGACGCGCCCCTGGCAGCATAACAAGCGCTCGGCGAGTTCGAGCCGACTCATTTCCAGGCTGACGAAGAACACCGGCTGGCGCTCTTCCACAATAATGTGCCGCACCACGTTGAGCGCGAACGCCGTTTTACCCACGCTGGGGCGCGCGGCAATAATTACCAACTCCGACGCATGGAACCCGGCCGTCATGTTGTCTAAATCGATATACCCGCTGCCCAGCCCCGTCACCGACAGGTGCGCTTTACTGGCCCGGTCGTCGATGCGGTCGAAGGTGTCGATCAGCGTTTTTTCGAGCGTGTGCGTCTCGCCGGTCGTCCCCTTCTCCGCGATCTCCAGAATCTTGCGCTCGGCCATGCCGAGTAGCTCGTCGGCCCCCGTCACGCCGTCATACGCGTCGCGCAACAACTCGGTCGATGTGTGAATCAGGTTGCGGACGAGTGCCTTGTCCCGCACGATGCGCGCGTAATATTCCGCGTTGGCGGCGGTGGGGGCGAAGTCCCACAACTCCGTCAGATACGCCACGCCGCCGATGTCTTCGAGTTGCTTGCGCGACTTCAAGCCCTCGTGCAGAATCACGAGGTCAACGGGCTTGCCGTCGTTGTACAAGTCGAGAATGATTTGGAAGATTTTTTGATGCGCGTCGAAATAGAAGTTGTCGGGCCGAATGACTTGGAGCAGTTCTGACAGGACTTGGTTGTCGCGCAGGATGCTGCCGAGCACCGACTTCTCGGCCTCGCGCGACTGGGGCGGGATGCGATCCGGCGGCGGCATCGACACGGCGAGACTCCCAGGTGCTTAACGCGGGTCGGCAACCGGCGCTATGGCAAGTCTACGGCCGCGAGTCAAGAGAAAGACTGTTCGCCGCCAAGGTGCCAAGACCGCCAAGGAGTACAAAGGATTTCGTCTTTGTACTCCTTGGCGGTCTTGGCACCTTGGCGGCGAAAAAATCTACTCGGCGTCTACCGCTTCGCCGGGGTTTGCTGAAGCGTCACCACGAGCACCTGCACCTTGCTCTCGATACCGTAGCCGAGCGACAGCGGCACTTCAGTCAGCGTGTTCGCTTCCTTCAGAGGTTGCTCCAGCCGAACCATTTCCGGCTCGACCATCAGGTTTTTGCTCTTGAGCGTCTTGCTAATCTCGACCGGCCCAATGCTGCCGTAGAGGTGCCCGTCCTCGGTGGCGTTCGCCTCAATGGTGAGTGTCGTGAGGCGCCCCAACTGGTCGGCCAGCACCTTCAGGTCGGCCATGCGGGCCTCGCGGGCCTTCATGACTTTGATCTTGTAGCGCTCGAGCAGCTTGAGGTTGTGCTCGCTCGGGATCACCGCGTGGCTGTACGGCAGCAGGTAGTTGCGCGCATATCCAGGGCGGACCTCGACCATGTCGCCCTGCTTGCCGAGGTGCGCCACGTCCTCGACGAGCACGACGAGCGTGCCGCCGTTCTTACCCTTCTTGACTTGGTTGCGGCGCTTGACCTTCTTCTGAGGCAGTTTGCGCTCGGCGACGGCGGCGCCGCCCTTGCCGGACACGGTGCCCTTGGATTTCGACTTCGCCGCCGGGGTCTTCGCCATCGCAATTCACCTAGTACAAGCGGGCGGACCCGGCAATCGGGTCCGCCCTGTTGGGGTCACGGGGGTCAAAACTAGAACGGAATGTCGTCGGCGCCACCGCCGCCCTGGTCGTCGTCGTAATTGGCCTGCCGCGCCGGCGCCTGGCGCTGCTGCGGCGGGTTGGGGCGGTTGGCCGGGGGCCGGCTTACCGCACCGGCCGGGGGGCCGGAGCGCGCCGGCGGGGCCGACTGGCGCGGGGCCGGGGCATCGAGTTCGTCGCCCGACTCGTCCTGGCCACCGCCGCCGGGGCCGCTGCCGCGCGAGTCGAGGAGCTGAATCACGTCGGCGATGATCTTATGCTTGCTGCGCTTCCCGCCGCCGTTCTTATCGTCCCAGGTCTCGAGTTGCAGCTTGCCCTCGATCATAATCTGGGAGCCTTTGCGGCAATACTGCTCGACGGTGCTAGCCAAGCCGCGCCCCTCGTTGGCGCGGTCGAACGCGGTCACGTCGATGAACATCGGATCATCGACCCACTGCCCGCCCTGGTCCTTTTTGCGGTTGGTCACGGCGAAGGCG
>CAXTPM010000042.1:0-2732 GCA_964245865.1 uncultured Fimbriiglobus sp.
CGACGCCCTGAAGCTCGCCCCCCGGCACGCCGGGCTGCAAGCCGCCGGGGCCGACATCCGCAGCGTCAACGTCGTCCGCAAGCAACTCTCGCAGGTGAAGGGCGGGCGGCTGGCTGCCCTCTTCGCCGGCGGCGCGGGGATGAGCTTCGCCTTATCGGATGTGATCGGCGACGACTTGGCAACGATCGCCAGCGGGCCGACCGTGGCGGACGACTCGACGCCAGACGCCGCGCGCATGCTAATCCACGACCACCGCTTGAGCGGCACCTTTCCGGCGGCGCTTGGGCACTTGCGCCGGGCCACCCGCAGTGCCCCGGCGCCGGCCCAGGCCCACCTCACGCACCTAATCGGCTCGAACCGCACCGCCGTGGCGGCGGCGGTAGGGGAGGCCCAGGTGCTCGGCTACGCCGCGCTCGACTTCGGGTCGTACCTCGACGGCGGCAACGCGCACTTGGCGAAAGTCGCCGCCGGGCTGGTGCGCTCGATTCGCGCCGACGGCGTGCCACTACGCCCGCCGTGCGCGCTAATCCTTGGTGGGGAGACAACGGTCAAACTCGGCGTGAATCCGGGCAAGGGGGGCCGCAACCAGGAGTTCGCGCTCGGCCTCGCCGCCGAACTGGCACTCAACCCCGGCGGGCTTGACAACGTGGCGGTCATCAGCGTCGGCACCGACGGCGAGGACGGCCCGACGGACGCGGCCGGCGGCTACGTCGGTGCCGAAGTCTGGCGGCGCGGCGAAGAACTCGGGCTGGGTCAGGACGCCTACCACGCTCTGTTACGCCACGCTTCCTACGACTGGCTCAAAGCCGCCGGCGGGCTAGTCGTCACCGGCCCGACGGGCACCAACGTCGCCGATGTGCGGGTCGTCCTGATCGTGTAGAAACTGCCCACCTCGCCGCGGCCACCTTTGCAGTTTCTACCGCCGGCCCAGCACTGTGCGGCATTCTGGGTGGTCTGTGCCGGTTAAACTGACAAAAACCGCGCTGGCACCGGCGTTGCGTTGGGGATTGTCGTTGACGGCGTGGCCGGGTTCGGGTCTAGCGGCCCGCAGCCGGACTGAGCGCCGGCCGCGCGTCCTTGGAACGCCGCGCGGCCGGTCCCAGGGCCGGGCGAGTCGGGGGTTAACCCCGTCCCGCCCGGCCGGTGCCGTATCGCCCCCGCGACTCCCCCAAGCCAAGGCCAGCGCGCCATGACCGCACGTCCCACGCCCCGCCGACTGCTCGTCGCCCTCGCCATCGCCTGCTTGGCCGGGCCGAGCCTCGCCGGGCCGATCCGCAGCGACCTCGCCGGCGCGACTCTTTTCGACGGTGCGCCCGCCGGGCTGGGCTTCAGCGCCAACGTCTTCGGCCGGACCTTCGACGCCGTGACGGTCGGCGCCGACGGCACCCTCAGCTTCGGCGCCGGCGGACCCGTGATCGCCGCGTTCCTCGCCGACCCCGGCCTCGACTACTCCGGCAAGGTCACTTACGCCACCGGCCTCGTCGATGGCAACCCTGCGTTCGCGGCCACCTGGGCCGGCGTCGGCCCCGCGAGTCGGCCCGGCAAGACCAACGACTTCCAGGCCGTCTTGATCGGCCGCGCCGACACGGGCACGGGCAACTTCGACCTCGAACTGAACTACGGGCCGATCCTGTGGGACACCGCCGCGCTCGACGGCTCGGGTTCGACCGGGCGCGTCGGCGTCTCGCCTGGCGCGGGACTGCCGGGCGGCTTCGAGCTGCCGGGGTCGGGCGCGCCGGGCGCGCTCACCGACGGCGGGCCGAACGCTCTCTCGGCAGGCGGGCGCAACTCGGATGTCATGGGCCGCTACCGCTTCGAGAGCCGCGACGGCCGCTTCGATGTCGGGGACATCGTTCCCCCCGTGGGCACTTCGATCCCGCCGGCGTGGCCGCTGCCGCCCGACCCGCTGCCGCCGGCGGGCGTGCCGGAGCCGGGGACGCTGCTCCTGGCCGGACTCGGTGGGCTGGCCACCCTCGGCCTGCGGCGATTCCGCGGGAGTCGCGCCGAATCGTGAACGAAATTGCGCGGCGGACCCCACTACTAGCCGGCTGACCCCCGGCTCAACTGTGGACGACCCGCCATGCGACTGACCCTGCGAACGCTCCTGGCGTACCTGGACGACACCCTCGACCCGGCCCGCGCCCGAGAAATCGGCCAGAAACTCGCCGCCTCGCCCGACGCGCAGGAACTGGTAGCCCGCGTACAGAAGGTGACGCGCAAGCGCGGCCTCGCCACCCCGCCGCCGACCCCCTCGGGCGGCGTCGGCGACCCGAACACCGTGACCGCCTACTTGAGCGACACCCTGCCGCCCGACGCGGTGGCGCAGTACGAGGGCGTCTGCCTCGAGAGCGATGTCCACCTCGCCGAAGTCGCGGCGTGCCACCAAATCCTGACACTGCTTTTGTGCGAGCCGAGCCGGGTGCCGCCGAGCGCGTACCGGCGCATGTACGGCCTCGTCACCGGCCCCGAGTCGCTGCCGCACCGCCGGCCGGGGAACATCATCCCCGTGGGCGGGGCGCGCGACCCGCACGAGCACGACGACTCGGACGACGCGGCCTACCTTTTGGGCCTGTCCGGCTACACCCGCGCCGAGGCACCGGGGCAGTACGCGGTCAAGGCCGTGGTCGGCGTGCTGCTGGCCCTCGTCGCCGGAGTCGGCGCGGCGGCGGCGTGGCCGAGCGGCGGGGCGCACGCGCCGGTGGCCGCGCGCCAGGAGCCGGCGGTTGTGGCGA
>CAXTPM010000042.1:2742-9531 GCA_964245865.1 uncultured Fimbriiglobus sp.
CTGCTGATGGTCGTCATGGGCCTCGTCCTGCCCCTGGCCGCGCGGCGGGACGCCCGCGCCGGTCGCCACGCGCCAGGAGCCGGTCTCCGTGGCGAGTGCCGAACCCCCTGCCGAGGAACCTGCGCCGCCGCCCAAGTCGGCCGACGCGCCGGCACCGACGCGGCCCGACGATCTCCCCCCGCGCGCGAAGCCCGACGAGGTACCGGCAGTCGCGCCGCCCGCCACCCCGCCGGCTCCCGCGCCGGCCGCGCCCGCCCCGGTGCAACCGCCTCCTCCCGCGCCCGCCGCCGAGTTGCCGCCTCTCGCCGCGCCGCGCCCGGAGGTTGCCCCCGTCGGCCAGCTCGACAAGCGGGACGCGCTCGCCGTCCTGGCGCGCAAAGTCCCCGGCGCGGTCGAGTATTCGCGCGTGGCGCCCGCCGAGCCGGTGGTGTCTAGCGGCGAGCGGCTGGTGGCGATCCCCGGCAGCAAGGCGACCCTGCAACTGGGGCGGGGACTGCGCCTGGAACTGTGGGGCAACGTGCCCGAACTGCTGCCGTCGCACCTGCTTGAATCGGCGGCGGTGTTCGCCGCGCCGCCCGCCGGGATCGACGCGGAGTTCACGCTGGAGACCGGCCGGGCGTACCTCAGCGCCCCCGAGGCGGGCCGGGTGGTTCGGGTGCGCGCGGCCGGGCGCGGGTTCGACGCGGTGTCGCGCGCGCCGCGCTCGGAACTCGCAATCGAGTTGATCCACGGCCTCGGCGCGGCGGGGCCGGACTACGGCGGGGCGTTCGCCGTCACCGGCGGGGCGTTCGATGTCTACGAGCGCGCCGAGGGCCAACCCGCCGGGGCGGGGGTGAGCCTGACGGCGGGCCGCGAGGCGGGGTTCTCGAGCGCCAAGCCGGGGTTCGAGGCCCGCGCCGCCGAGCCGCGCGCCGCCGACGCCTACTGGTCGCGCTTCGTGGTGCCGCCGGACGCGGCGCGGGCCAAGCTCACCCTCGCCGCACTCGCGGAGTTCGCCCGCGCCCTCGACAGCGGCGTGCCGCTGCCGCAGGTGCTCAAGGGCGGGCTGCCCAGCGGGGCCGAGGCCACACCCGCGCTCGCGGCCAAGGCCCGGCTGTCGCTGTTCGCGTTCGGCGCGCTCGGGGAGATCAAGTCCCTGGTGGATAGCCTGCACGACCCCGACCGGCCGCTGTCGCGCATCACCGCGGTCGAGGCGCTCCGCAGCGCGGTGGCGCTGACGCCGGCGCTGGCCGACGAGTTCCGGGCCGACCTCGCGGGGCGCTACAAGGCGTCCGACGCCGACGCGGCCGAGGCCGTGAGGCTGCTGCGCGGCCTCTCCGACGAGGAGCGCAAGAACCCCGCCACCGCCGCGGCGCTGGCGAAGCAACTCTCCGCGGAGTCGCTGGCGGTGCGCGAACTCGCCTTCGGCATGCTCGCCCCGGCGGCGGACGCCAAGGACGCCAAGACCCTGTTCCGCTACGACCCGGCGGGGCCGCTGGCCGAAAGGCGCGAGGCGGTGAAGGCCTGGGAGGCGTGGGCGGCGGAGCTGGGGAAGTCGGCGGCGGGGGCGAAGAAGTAGGGGGCGCTGGGGGGCAGCACCTGGCGGGCCGAGGGCGTCGGCGGCGTACAAGATGGGTAGTTCGGCAGAGGGCGTAGGTTGGTTCTGCCTCGCGGCATCACTGGGTTCACCGTCCCGAAGGGCTGGTCGCTAATCGATCCGGTCGCCTTCCACGCGGACTGTTGGCAGGTCGCCACGGCCCTCGGCGGGCGTGTCGAGGACCGGCGGTCGGCGTCGTCCGCGCTGGCGAGCTTCCACGCCCGAGAGCTTGTGCTGCCGGGAGGCAACGTCACTGCGCTGGTCAACAAAGTTCACCCGTGGGTCGGGTTCTGCCGCTCGACGGGACTAGAGGAATGGCCGCGAGAGTTCACCGACCACGGCCCGGTGGCCGCATCATTCGCGGGTCTGGGCCGGTATCGGGTGCTGACCCAGGGCGAACTGGACCAGCCCGTCGGCGAACCGATGTGTGCGGAACTCAGCCACGGCGAGTTGGTCCAGTTCAAGTATTGGAGCAAGTCGGCCGGGCGGGGCGGGCTTCGGGTCGGCGAGGTGGTGTTCAACATCTGGGACTGAAATGGTCGCGTCCAGCCAGTCGTGCGAGTGCCCGAAGTGCCGGGCGCTATTTCGTCACCAACTCGCCGACCCGCCCACCGCCGAGGGACTGGTGAGGGGGGCCGGCTTCGTCAACCTCCAGGAAGTCGGAGTGGTCGGCAACTACCGCCCGAACGAGGCCCGCCGGCTCAGGCCGCGACCGACTCACCCCAGCTCCGGCACCCCGCCCGCGCGCAGGTCAACGATCTTCCCCTCGATGCTGGTCTGCCCGTTCCACTCGTTCTTGCTGGCGGTGAGCATCAGGCTGCACTTGCCGCCCTGGCTCATGAGTTCGTCCAGGCGCTCCCCCATGTGCCACCCCACTGCCCGAGCCGTGGTGCCGCCCTGGCGGACCTTCACCGAGAGGTGCTCCATTGATTTTCCCATGCGGCGCGGGTGGTCCACGATCTCCAAGTCGGCGGCGAGGAACATCGGGCGGGCGTTGCCGGCGCCGTAGGGTTCGAGTTTTTCCAGGTCGGCGTACACCCCGCGCGTGAGGGCCGCGAGGGGGAGTTCGCTGTCGGCGAGGATCACCTTCTCGGGCAGTCCGTCGGCGGCGTAGTTCTGCACGTAGGCGTTGAACGCCTCGCGCAGTTGCTCGACCTTGGCCACCGACACCCGGAACCCGGCCGCGGCCGCGTGCCCGCCGTGGCTCTCGAGGTGCTCGCCGCACGCCGCGAGGGCTTCGTGCAGCGGGAAGCCGCCGACCGTGCGGCCCGAGCCGCTGGCGACGGCCGCGTCCCCGGAGGTCGAGATGATGAGCGTCGGGCGGTGGAACGCCTCGGCGACGCGCGAGGCGACGATGCCCACAACACCGGGGTGCCAGCCGCAGCCGGCGAGCACGATCGCCGGGTCGTCGTCGTAGCCGTGCAACTGCACGAGTTCCTTGGCGGCGTTGGTCGCCTCGCGCTCGAGCTTCTGCCGGCGCAGGTTCAACTCGTCGAGTTCGCCGGCAATCGTCGTCGCCTCGATGCGGTCGGTGGTGGTGAGCAGGCGCACGACGCGGTTGGCGTCCGCCAGGCGCCCGGCGGCATTCAGGCGCGGGGCGAGGCCGAAGCCGATGTCTTCCGCCAAGAGGCAGGCTTTTTCGTGCAGGTTGCACTGCCGAATCAGCGCCCGCATCCCCTCGCACGGCGCGTCGGTCAGGCGGCGCAGGCCGTGATGCACCAAGAGGCGGTTCTCGCCGGTCAGCGGCATCACGTCGGCGACGAGGCCGAGGGCGGCCAGCGCGGTAGCCCCCAGCAAAACCTCCTGGAGTTCGGCGCCCACGCGGTCGCGGCCGGTGAGGCGCTTGGCGAGTTCCCAAGCGAGCATGAACGCCACGCCGGCGCCGGAAAGATTCGGGTTGGCGAACGGCTCGTGGCCCGGCAGGCGGGGGTGCGCCACCGCCTCGCACTCGGGCAAATCCCCCTGGGGTTCGTGGTGGTCCGTCACCACCAGCGTGACGCCGAGTTCGCGCGCCCGTTTCGCGGGGACCGACGCGGTGATGCCGCAATCGACCGTGACGACCACCTGCCGGCCGGCCCTGGCGAGCCGCTCGACCGCCGCGACCGAGAGGCCGTAGCCGTTGGTCTGGCGGTTGGGAATCTCGAACTCCGCCGGCACCCCGAGCGCGCGCAGGAAGCTCACCAAAATCGCGGTGCCGGTGGTGCCATCGACATCGTAGTCGCCGTAGATCGTGATGAGCTTCTGGGCCTTGATCGCTTTGGCGAGAACCTCGACCGCGCCGGCGAGGCCGGGGAGGGCCTCGGGGGCGGTGAGGTCCGCCAGGCGGGGGCTGAGGAACGAGCGGGCGGCCTTGCCCGAGGTGACGCCGCGGTTCACCAGGAGTTGCGCGACCACCGGCGAGATGTTGGCCTCGAACGAGAGCTGCTGCGCGGCGGCGGGGTTCTGGGGCGCGAGCCGCCAGGTCTTGTGCGGACTCTTCACGGCGCGCTCCGGCGGGGCTGGTCGGTGTGAGGCGGGGTGCATTTGCCCATCAGTATACAGGCGTTTCAACCCCGGCAAGGCTTTGTAGCGGCCGCGCCCCCCGCGCCGCAAGGCCAAACCGCGCGACCGCGTGCGGGATGCGCCGGCTCGGGAACCCGCCGAACCCGCCGAACCATTGGCAACT
This sequence comes from uncultured Fimbriiglobus sp., assembly GCA_964245865.1. Taxonomy (GTDB): domain Bacteria; phylum Planctomycetota; class Planctomycetia; order Gemmatales; family Gemmataceae; genus Fimbriiglobus. The sequence continues at coordinate 6,984 of CAXTPM010000042.1, forward strand.
CGCTAACCCGCACGACCGGCGAGCGACTTGAGCGAATCGCGGGATTCGCGGCCCGAAGTGCTCGACGCGGCGGCGGACCCCGGCCGATGATCGGACCACCGCCCGTGCGAGCCGCCCGCGACTCGCCCCCACTCCCCCGCCTTCCGCGAGGTGCCCGTCATGACCGCGACCATCCTGTTGATGACCTCCGCCCTGATCGCCGGCGACGGCTGCTCGGACTGCGGCCCGGCGCCGGCCGTGGTCCACGCCGCGCCGAGTTCGGGCTGCGGCGGCTGCGGCTCGCCCCTGTTTAGTGGGCTGAAGAGTAAGCTCGGCGGCGGGCTGGGCGGCTGCGGGGCGTCGGACCCGTGCGGCGCGTCGTCGCCGGGGCTGTTCTCCCGCCTGAAGTCGCGCCTCAGTTCACTCGGCCACTCCAGCGCCGGCATTCCGTGCGGCGCGGCCCCCTGCCACTCGGCGCCGTGCGCGAGCGGCGCGGTCGGCCCGGCAGTGGCGGGGTGCGCCCTGCCTCCGGCCTACGCCGCCCCGACGAACTGGTCCCCGGCGGGCCAGCCGGGGTCCGCGCCGCAGGCGATGCCCGCGCCGGCCCCCCAGCCTACCCCCGCGCCCGAGACGCCGAAGCCGGCTCCCGAGGCGGCGCCGAAGTCGGGCGCGCCGATCTCCGTCCCGACCCCCGCCCCCCCGGCGCTGCGGCCGGTGTCGGGCGGCGGGTTCTAGTCCGCGCGGCTGAGCCACCGGCGAATCCGACACATTCTCAGGGCGGCGGGGCGATTTTTCGCCGCGCCGCCTTGGTATTTTGCCCCCGGCCCGTCACACTACACCACAGGGGCGCCGGGGCCGGCCGCGTGGGGGTGCGCGGCCGACTCGGGGCACGAGTCGAGAGAAAGGCGAGCATGAGTACCGGGTCGGCCAGTGCCGGGACTGGGGGCGACATTGCGCACAAGATCGCGCGCCTGGTCGAGGAAAAGGGCTGGAACCAGGAGGACTTCGCCCGCATTTCCAACTTGAACCGCCACACCGTGCGGCAAATCCTCAACGCCGGCCCCAAGCGGCGCCTGCGCAACGCCACCGTGAGCCAGTGCGCCGAGGCGTTCGGCTTCACGGTCAACGAACTCCGCACGCTCCCCCTCGACCGGCTGATGCTGCGCCTGCACGGCAAGGCGCCGTCCGACGAGCACGCGCTGCAACTCCTTAACGAGCGCGCCGTGCTGCCGGAGTTGGTGCGCTGGCTGGAGCGGCACCCGGAGCGCGTGGCCGAGTTGGACGGCGAAGAGATTCGCGAACTCTTGGAGTTGCAGGCGCTCGGCGGGCCGATCCAGCGCCTCGGGGTCGAGCACGTCGTCACCCTCATCGAGCGCCGCCGGCGGCTCCTGTGCCGGGTGCGTGTAATCGCGGCGAGCGAGCACCTGGAGTTCCTGGAGCGCTTCGTGGCGATGCTGCACGAGAAGGTGACGGCGGAGGCCGACGGCGGGGGGCGGGTCGTCGAGATCGGGCGGGGGCGGTAGTCGCGGCAGGGGGGAGGTCGCCCGCGATCCGGGCGCCCCAGCCCCGGCGGTTGGGTGTTGCCGGGCGGCTTACCCGCCAGGCGTCCAGCGACGTGGCCAGCGGCCGAGCGGCAACGGCACCACGACGGGGGCCGCGTGTAGGTTCGCCCCGTTCCGGCACCCCCGTTCGCCGTCGCGGCCTAATTCTTTCGTGCCGTGCTATTTGGCGACGGGGCGTTTCTTGAGCTTCACGAGAATGAGGGGCGTCCCCTTCTTCGTCACGAACTCCTCGGGGCGGCTCACGTCGGCCCCGTTGCCGTTGATACAGATTTTTAGCGCGTCGCCGTCGAGCGCGTAGATTCCCCGGAACGATAGCCGGCCGTCGTCGTCCTGAATGGTGACTTGTTTCGGCTCGCGGGTCTCGTCCAGTTTGATCTTGAAGTTACTGTACCCGACCGTGCCGGCCCGGTCCTTGTCTACGAACAGGTCGTTCTCGAAGGCGACCTTCCACGCGCCCAAGTCGTCGTCCTTTTTGAACACCTTGTCCTCCAAGGCAATCGATAGAATTTGCCACTTCCCTTGGAGTTTGTTCCGGTCGGTCTCGCGTTTCCCGCCCGCGACCGCTTCGGTGTTCACTCGCGTTTTTTCGGCGACCGGCGACTGACCCCCGGCCGCGGGGGGGAGCGCGAGTGCGGCCACCACAAACATCGGCGTGACCGAGCGATACGACACACGAGACGCGGCCATCATTTCGGCACTCCTTGCGTAATAGCGGCCGAATCTTGACAGACTCGGTAACAGTTTGCGCGGCCGTGCGGGCAAAACCAGTCCCGTCGAAGCGCGGGGAGGGATTACCGCCGCCCGCCGGCAGACTAAATGAGCGGCGAGTCACCGTCAAGCGTAGATCCTCGCCTAGCTCCCCGCGTACAACTCGCCCTGGTCCGGCACCGCGAACTCGCGGTCGAGCGCCGCCGCCAACCGACGCAAGTCCGCCGCCGTATGCTCATCCCGGGGCAACGCCACCGCCGCCATGAAGGCCAAGCTGGTCGGCATGGGCGACGCCGGGC
>CAXTPM010000042.1:9541-15532 GCA_964245865.1 uncultured Fimbriiglobus sp.
CCGCCGCCAACCGACGCAAGTCGCCCATCAGGTCGAGGAACTGGTGCGGCAAAAGCGCCTGCGGCCCGTCGGACATCGCCTTCTCGGGGCAGTTGTGTACCTCGACGTGCACCCCGTCGGCGCCGGCTGCGACCGAGGCGCGGCACATCGCGGGGATGAGGTCCGGCCGGCCGGTGGCGTGGCTGGGGTCCACGATAATCGGCAGGTGGCTCTGGCCCTTCACGTTCGGCACGGCCGACATGTCGAGCATGTTGCGCGTGCTGTCCTCGAAGCTGCGCACGCCGCGCTCGCACAGCACCACGTCGGGGTTGCCCTCGGCGAGGATGTACTCGGCGCTCATCAGTAAATCTTTGACCGTGGCGCTCATGCCGCGCTTCAGCAGCACGGGCTTGGTGGTGCGGCCGATCTCCTTCAGGAGGTCGAAGTTCTGCATGTTGCGCGCGCCGACTTGCAGCATGTCGGCGTACTTCACGATCAAGTCAATTTGCCGGGGGTCCATGATCTCGGTGACGACCGGCATACGATATTTCTGGCCCACGTCGCGCAGGATTTTTAGCCCGTCCTCGCCCATCCCCTGGAACGCATACGGGCTGGTGCGCGGCTTGAACGCGCCGCCGCGTAGGATGTTCGCGCCGCCCGCCTTGACGTAGCCGGCCACGGCGTCCATTGTCTCGTAGTTCTCGACCGCGCACGGCCCGGCGATCATCGCCAAACTCCCGCCGCCGATGCGCACGTTGCCGACGTAGACCACCGTGTCGGCCTTCGAGAACTCCCGGCTGGCGAGCTTGAAGGGCTTGAGGATCGACAGCACCTGCTCCACGCCGGGGATGGCCGAGAAGTTCTGGGCCTCCGGCTTGCGCTCGTCGCCGATCACGCCGATGATAGTGCGGCTCTCGCCGCGCGAGAGGTGCGGGGTGAAGCCGAGGGTCTTGACGACCTCAACCACGTGGTCGATCTGGTCGAGGGTCGCCTCGGGGCGGATCACGAGAATCATTGCGGGTTGTCCTTAATCGTCGGAGCGCGTTAGTCTTCGGCGCGGGGCTTGGCGTGCGGGAACGAGCCGAGCACCTGCACCGACTCGCAGACCGCGTTGAGCTGGGCGAGGGCGTCGGCGACGCCGGGGTCGGACTGGTGCCCGTCGAAATCGACGAAGAAGACGTACTCGCCCTGCCGGCCGGGGACGGGGAACGACTCGATCCAGGTGAGGTTGATCCCGGTCGCCTTAAAGATCGCCAGCACGTCGGCGAGGCTTCCGGGGGTGTGCGGCACCTGGAACACCATCGCAGTCTTGTCCGACCCGGCCCCCCCCGCGGTGGCGCACGGGCCGCTGTCGTGCAGCGCCACCACCGCGAAGCGGGTCTCGTTGTCCGGCTGGTCCTCGATGTTCGAAAACACCACGCCCATGCCGTACCGCACCGCCGCCTGGCGACTGGCCACCGCCGCGGCGTGCGGCTCGGTCGAAACGAGCCGCGCGGCGTCGGCCGTCGAGGAGACTTCGTGCAGACTCGCGTGCGGCATGTTTTTGGAGAGCCAGTGCCGGCACTGCCCGAGTGCTTGCGCTTTGGAGTAGATGCGGCGGATCGACTGCGGCTCCACGTTCGAGAGCAAGTTGTGATGCACCCGCAGGCGGACTTCCGAGCAGATTTTGACCGCCGGCATGCGCACGAAGCAGTCCAGCGTGTCGGCGATGCGGCCGTCGGTCGAGTTGAACAGCGGGACGAGGCCGAAGTCGGCGTGCTTGCGGGTCACTTCGTCGAACACGGCGCTGATCGACCCGACCCGAATGTACTCGACGCTCTCCCCGAATCGCTCCAGGGCGGCGAGGTGGCTGTAGCTGTACTCCGGGCCGAGGAACGCCACGCGGTTGACTTTTTGTAAGGCGCGGCAGCCGGAAATCAGTTCGCGGAAGATCGCCTTGAGGGTCGCGGCGCCCAGCGGGCCACGGTTCGCGCCGAGCACGTTGCCGAGCACGACCTCCTCGCGGCTGGCGCTGAAGACCTCCCCGCCGGTGGTCGATTTGACCTTGCCCACTTGTTCGGCGAGGGACGCGCGGCGCGACAGGGCCGCGAGGATGTCGAGGTCGAGTTGGTCGATTTGCCCGCGCAGGCTCGGCAAGTCGGGGGTCGGCTCAGGGGCCATGCGTGCGCTCGGCGGCGGGGTAGGGGAGCCGCTATTGCTATCCCCGACGCGAATTGTGGCAAGCGGTTCGCCGAATCTCGCCCCGCCGCGCACCCCTCCACAATGCCAGTGGCGGACTGACGCTTTGACAGGCGCCCCGCGTGCGGTCAGGCATTTCTCAGTTCGCTTTGGCCCTAAACCCCGCGACATCCAACCCTTCGGGCGTCCACTCGGCTTAGGCACGCGGCTTGCAATCGCCGCCCCCGCAACCGACCCCCGGCGCCCCCATTAGGAGCTGACACGCAATGGCGGAAGAGAAAATCATCGGCATCGACCTCGGGACCACCAACTCGGTCGTCGCGGTCATGGAAGGCTCGGAAGTCAAGGTCATCGCCAACCAGGACGGTAACCGCATCACCCCCAGTGTCGTCGCGTTCGCCAAAGACGGCAACCGGCTCGTCGGCGACCCGGCCAAGCGGCAGGCCGTCACCAACCCGACGCGCACGATTTACTCGATCAAGCGCTTCATGGGCCGGCGGCACAACGAGGTCGAGAGCGAGGAAAAGCTCGTCCCGTACAAGATCGTCGGCGGGCCGAACGACCCGGTCAAAGTCGATATCGACGGCAAGAGCCACACCCCGCCGGAAATCTCGGCGATGATCCTGCGCAAGCTCAAGGAAGCCGCCGAGGCGTACCTGGGGCACACCGTGCGCAAGGCGGTCATCACCGTGCCGGCGTACTTCAACGACAGCCAACGCCAGGCGACCATCGACGCCGCTGCCATTGCCGGTTTCGACACCGACTGGGAACTCGAAGACCCCAAGACCGGCAAGAAGACCAAGCAGCGCATGCGCATCATCAACGAGCCGACGGCCGCGAGCCTGGCTTACGCGATGGACAAGAAAAAAGACCAGAAAATCTGCGTCTTCGACCTCGGCGGCGGCACGTTCGACGTGAGCGTGCTCGAGGTCGGCGAGGACGGCGTGTTCCAGGTGAAGAGTACCAACGGCGACACGCACCTGGGGGGTGATGACTTCGACGAGGTGCTGATTAACTTCATCGCCGAGGAGTTCAAGCGCGAGAACCAGATCGACCTGCGCAAGGACCCGATGGCGATGCAGCGCCTCAAGGAAGCCGCCGAGCGCGCCAAGAAAGACCTCTCGGGCCAAGCCTCGACGGACATCAACCTGCCGTTCATTACCGCCGACGCGACCGGGCCGAAGCACCTGATGCTGACGATCACCCGCACGCAGTTCGAGCGCATGGTCGATGGCCTCATCGAGAAGTGCAAAAAACCCGTGCTGACCGCGCTGACCGACGCGGGGCTGAAGCCGAACCAAATTGACGAGATCGTCATGGTCGGTGGCATGACGCGGATGCCGCGCGTGCAACAGTTGGTCAAGGAAGTCTTTGGCAAGGAAGGGCACCGGGGCGTCAACCCGGATGAAGTCGTCGCCATCGGCGCGGCCATCCAGGGCGCCCAGCTCCTGCTCGGCTCGAAATCGGACTTGCTCTTGCTCGACGTGACGCCGCTGTCGCTCGGCCTGGAAACGCTCGGCGGAGTGATGACGGTGCTGATCCCGAAGAACACCACCATCCCGGCCAACAAGAAGGAGACCTTCACCACCGCCTCCGACTCGCAGCCGTCGGTCGAGGTGCAAGTGTTCCAGGGCGAGCGGCCGATGGCGCAGGACAACAAGAAGATCGGGCAGTTCCACCTCGACGGCCTGCCGCCCGCGCCGCGCGGCACGCCGCAGATTCAGGTCACGTTCGACCTCGACGCCAACGGCGTGCTCTCGGTGAGTGCCAAAGACCTCGGCACCGGCAAGGAAGTCTCGCGCCGCATCGAGCAGTCGGGTTCGATGTCCAAAGACGAGATCGAGAAGATGAAGCGTGACGCGGAACTGCACGCCGACGCCGACAAGCTGAAGCGAGAGTTCGCGGATGCTAAAGTCGAGGCCGAGAACAAGCTGTTCAGCCTCGAAAAACTCTTGAAAGAGAACGGCGAAAAGGTCAGCGATGCTGACAAGGCCGCGCTAGAGCGGGCGATGGAGAAGGTCAAGACCGCCAAGGACGGCAGCGACCTCGCCGCGATCAAGTCGGCGGTGTCGGAACTCGACACCGCCTCGCAGGCGATGGCCCAGCACCTCTACGCCCAGCCGGGCGCCGGGGGGCAGGGGGCCACCCCCAGCGGCAACGAGCCGCCGGCCGGCGCGAAGGGCGGCGACGATGTCATCGACGCGGAGTACGAGGTCAAGAAGTAGCATTTGTACTTGATCGCGCCGCCGGGCGCGGTTACGCTTGACATCAGGAAAGCCCAGGGACGGCCGTCCCTGGGCTTTCCCCCATTCGGGAGTAGTCGAATGACGAGCGCCGACCAACTCGTGGTGCTGACGCCCGCGCCGCCGGACGAGAAGTTCTGGCGTAAGTATTCGCGCGAGTTCGAGTTCCCGATCTCGCTGCTATCCAGCCTGTTCCTGATGAGCCTCGCGTTCGGACTGCTCGCGCTGTTTCTGATCTTGGCCGTCGGCCCGCCGCGCGAGAAGCGCTTGCCGCCGATGATGATGGTGGACGGCGGCACAGGCGACTCCGGCGAGGGGATGATCAACGCCGGGGGCGGGCCGGGCGACGACAAGAAGGCCGAGGCCACTACGCCGACGCCGGAACTCGCCCAGACCCCCGACGCCACGCCGACCGCGCTGCCCGACCTGAAGCAGCAGCCGACCGAGGCGCCGTCGGTCGAGTCGAACAGCGAGTCGTCCACCGCCACGCCCGACAGCTTCGCCCGGCTCGAGGAGGCGCTGCAGGCCCGGTTGAAAGAGGACAACGGCAAGAACGGCGTTCGCGGCCCCGGTGACGGGACCAACGGTACAAACAAAGGCGAGTCGGGCACCGGCGCCGACGCCACCCGCGCCCGCTCGCTGCGGTGGAGCATGAAGTTCATCACCTCCTCGGGGCGCGACTACCTCGACCAGTTGAACGCGATGGGTGCGGTTGTCATGGTCGGCGTCCCGCCGGACAAGAAGCAACTGATGATCTTCCGCGACCTCAAGAACCCCCGACCCGGTACGATGGCCACCGAGTCGGACCTCGCGCGCTTTTCCGGGCAGGTGCAGTTCTATGACACCAAGCGGGACTCGGCGCGCGACGTGGGCGCCGCGCTGGGGCTGGACTTCGTGCCGGACAGCTTCTGGGCAATCTTCCCCCGCGGCATCGAGGACGAGATGGCCCGCCTGGAGCGCCAGCACCAGAACCTACGCCCCGAGCAGATTGTGCAGACGCGCTTCAAGGTTGAGGTCAGCAACGGCAAGTACAAGCTGAGCGTGTTCGAGCAGGTGCGGAAGTAGCAGTACGCACGCTAGAAAGCTCGCCGTCCGCGACGGCGCAGAGTCTTAATCCGTGGAAGACTCCGCGCCGTCGCGGACGGCGGGCTTCAGGCTACTTGCCCCCTTTGTTGGCGACCGGCCGGATCGTGCCGACCTCCGCGCCGCGGCCGGCCTCGAAGAGTTTGACTGTCGTCTCCCACTTCACACCGGGAGCCACGTCCAGCAGCATGTCCTTCTTGCTGCTGGACTTCATCAGCTTGGTCAACTCGGCCTCGAGTTCATCGATGGGCACGACGCGGTTCTCCAGTCGGATCACCGGCACGTCTTTTTCGAGCGTCACCGCGACAGTCAAGGACGTTTTCATCGCCTCGTCCTTGGGCGTGAACTTCGCCGGCCCCGCGCCCCCGTCCGGGTTCGGCAACTCCAGCCGGCGGGTGAGCGTGGCGTAGGTCGCGGTGAGGATGAAGAAGATCAGCAGTACGAGTGAAACGTCAATGAGCGGGTTCATGTCGAGCTGTGTTTCCTCGTCCGCCGCCTCGGCGGGTTC
>CAXTPM010000043.1:0-15505 GCA_964245865.1 uncultured Fimbriiglobus sp.
GCCGAGGCGTCGCTCCTTGTGGACGGCGAGCCGAGCGACTTCGTCTCCGAGTACGACCTCAGCATCCTCCGCACGGACGAGGGCGACAACCAGTCCGTGGCCGGGCACCTGCGCGCCACCAGGCTCCACGCCGGCCTGGCGCTCGACCACGGGGAGCCACTCTTCGACGTGTGCGACTCGCACAGCCACGAGATGCACGAGGCCCACGTCCTCCTGTACAAGCCCGACAGCTACGAGTTCCGCGGCTCACTGGCCCACCGCTTTGACGCCTACGAGGCCGACCTGCTGGTCATCGACTACGTGGTGCTCGACCCGAGGTGGCGGGGGCTGAAGCTCGGCCTGCTGGCGGCGCGCAAGTCCATTGACCTGTTGGGTGGCGGGTGCGGCCTGGTCGCCTCGGACATCCGCCCGCTTTTGCGGCCGGAGCACCCCGCCGGCCACGCGGGGCGCGAGTGGCCCGCGGAGTGGCTGCCGGAGTACCCCACCAGGGAGTCGTGGCTGCTGGCGGCTCGGGGCATGAGGGGCTACTTCCGGCGGATGGGCTTCGAGCGGCTCGGGCGGACGCCGTACTACGCGCTCTCGCCCGCGCAGCGCCACCCCACCGCCGCCGACCTGCTCAGGCCGCGCGCCCCGGCCGGCGGCTGAGGAAGCGCATTAGTGCGCACCCTGCTCGGCACGCCCGGACCCGAAGCGTCTCCGCGCCCGCACGGCCGGTGTGGCGACCTCGGCCCGTCTAGCCGCTCCCCAGTGGCCCGCGCGGCGAAGGTGCTCAAGTTGAGCACCTTGGGCGAACGCTCCCCAAGATGCTCACGTCCCCCGCAGTCGAGCACCTTGGGACTAAGGCGTTTCCGGGGTGTTTTCGCCCCGAGCCGCCCAAGGTACTCAAGGAGTCGTGACGCCCCGCGCGGGCGCGCGAGCCGCCCCGCTGGCCGTACGGTTCCGGCCCCGTAGCATGGCGGTGGGCTTGGGGTAAGGGCTTTCTGGAGGGCGTCCGAGTGAACGGGCTGCGTGCCGTGGTCCTGCTGCCCGCCGCGGGCGCCGGAAGCCTCACCGGTGTTTTAGTCGGGGGCGAGGGGCCGACCGCGGCGGGCGACCTCGCGCAACTTGTCGCTGTTCTACTCGTGTGCGTCGCCCTCTGCGGCGCGGCCCTGGTGGCGATGTGGCGGCGGGAGGGCGGCGGGCAGGTGTGGGGACTTAGCCGCGAGGCGTGGACCCTGCTGATCGCGGTGGCCTACCCGGTCGGGCTGGTGCTGGTGGTGACGGGATGAACCGCGCGAGCACGGGCCGTCCGATGCCGGTGATGTGGTACCTGGTGGAACGTCTTGCGGCGAGAGTGCCGCAATCGAAGCGTTCGCGCGAGCCTCATGGAAAGTGGTGCCGGCGATTTGCCCCACCCGGTAGCTCCGCCTGACCGCCCCTTCGTCGGGCGGTACACCCCGCGATTTCACGGGTGCGGCTTTCTTGCAAACCGCTAATTCGCGCATCTGATTTCCCCGCGGAGACTACCATGGCACACCGGCCCGTCGCCCTCCTGTGCGGGATCGTTCTGTTGGCCGGCCTTGCGGTCCCGCCCGCGTGTCCGGCGGACCGGCCGGACGCCGGGGGCGGGCAACACGTGGCACCCGAGCGAGTGATGTCGATGACAGACGACTACAAGCCCTTCCACGCCGCGAACCCCGAAAACCCCACCGTGTTCTTCGAGATCGCCATCGACGGCAAGGCGGCCGGGCGGGTCGAGATGGAGCTGTTCGCCGACACCTGCCCCAAGACCGCCGAGAACTTCCTGCAGTTGTGCGTCGGCACCGAGGGCCAGGCGGGGAAGGCGCTCGCCCTCAAGGGCTCGTCGTTCCACCGCGTGATCCCCGGCTTCATGTGCCAGGGGGGCGACTTCACCCGCGGCGACGGCACGGGCGGCGAGTCGATCTACGGCGGCAAGTTCGACGACGAGACGTTCGCGGGCAAGGCCGGCAGGCACTTCGGGCGCGGCGCCCTGTCGATGGCGAACGCCGGGCCGAACACGAACGGCTCGCAGTTCTTCCTGTGCACCGCGGAGACGCCGCACCTGGACGGCAAGCACGTCGTGTTCGGCCAGGTCGTGAAGGGCTACGACGTGGTCAAGAAGATCGAGGCCGTCGGCTCGCGCGGCGGGAAGACATCGGCCAAGGTCACCATCAGCGACTGCGGGAAGGTCGAGTAGTTCCGCGGCGTGGCCCGCCCGCCCGCAGCCGCGCCAGGTGGGCCACGCCGCCGAGGTCGAAGCGCAGCGCACGCCCGCGGCCGAGCATGAGTTCCTTGAACTCGGCCCACTTGGCGCTCGGGTCGGGGTAGCCGCCGATGTGCAGGTGCCCCAAGGCGAGGGAGTCGAACTCGGCCTCGGGCACCGCCCCCAGCGCGTGCAGCGAGTCCAAGAGTGAGGCGAACGGGGCTTTGTCGCGCTCGTCCACGGCTCGACCTCCCTTGCTAGTGCCGCCGTTGTGGGGTGCCGGTCGAGGGGGGTCTCTGCGGCTTCGGCGCGGCCTGGAGTTTGACCAACTCGAAGCGGCCCGGCAGGTTCCAGACCGGCCGGCCGAAGAGGCGGCGCTTGTAGCCCTCGAACGGGACGATCGCCGCGCCCGGCTCGTTGACGAACCCGCCCTTCGGCCCGACGACGCCGGGGACCAGCACGCCGTCCTGGAAGCGGTAGACATTCTGCCCCGGTCTGCCGGGGTGCAGGGGGGCGAGGTCGAGGAAGCCGCCGGCATCCAGCGACCTTGCGCCGCTCGGCGGCACGCTGTCTTGCCACGGCTGCTTATACCCCGCGACGAACTCGCCCCGCGCGGTGAGTTTGCCCGTGACGAGTCCCCAGTCGTCGATGTACCCGACGATCCGGTCGGGGTCCGGCACGAAGTCGTACTCGGCCGACGCGGCCGCGCAGATCGCACACGAAACGATGGCGGCAATCACGGTGGAACAAGCCCCCTTGGGTGACGGGGCCGTTGTAGTGCGCCGTGGGCGGGGCGTCAGCCGCGTGTTTCAACAGGCCGACTGGCCCGCCACTTCTGTGATCCGTTGCACCGTCGAAGGCAAGACGAGCTAGAATTATTCGGCGACGAGGCCGGTGGCCCGTGGCGAGCCAAGTAACAGGGGCCGACGATGACCGAGTACGAGAGGCTTTCGCTTCAGATGATGGCCCAACTCATCATCGGCGTTCAGCAGGTTGCATTACTCATTCAAGTCAACACGGACACGCCCGCCGGCATGGAAAGGTCGTGGTTAGAGATATCGAACAACTTCACCCAGTGGGCCGAAGAAGCCAACAAGCTCATAGCAAAGATTCCCAAACGCAGCGCCGAGCTACCTAGCGGCTCCGCCTAATCCGCCTCCCACTTCCTAGCGCAAGCCTGTACACAAGGGCACCTTCTCGCGGAGTACCCCGGCCGACTCATTCGGCTACAAGCCGACGGCAACCTCCCGTATGGCCGCCACGCGCTTCTGGTGGTCGTGCAGCCCCGCCCAGTGCGGCATCTCGGCTGACGCTAGCAGCGCCACCTCGTCCCGGTCCCCGTGCTGAGTCGCCATCGCAGGATCGGGCCATGTCCCAGTTTCGCTCTCTCGCCGCCCGGCGTCCCCGGTCGCGTCAATCTGATCGATCCTTGATTGTCTGCCGAACGCGGGGTCCGGAGCCCTGTCTAACTGAAAAAGAGTAGGTTCTGATCGGCCATTGGCCGACGCCACCTTGGCCGAAACCGTCGAACCTCTCGAACCCCACGAAATGCAGGGTTTGGCCCGGTTTCTAACGGGGAAGGGGGCCGATCCGTCGAAGCTTCGCCGGCGCAGGTCTGCGCGCCGAGGCTTACTTCATCGCTCGAGGGGCCGAACGGGGGGAGTCGCCCCCGCACCCCGCCGCGAGTCCGCCCCATGTCCTAGGTCATCGCCAGTCCCGCCGTCGTGTTCACCGGCACCGCCGCCCCCCTCGCCGCCGCCGTGGCCGACGCCAAGAAGCACGTCAGCGGCCTCGACAAGTCGGTGCTGTCGAGCCAACGCGACTGGGCGCAGAACTACAAGCGCGAGGCGCAGTCGATGCGGCAGACGCTCATCGGCGGCCTCGCCGCGGGCCTCACGGGCGGACTTACGGGGGCGGCCGCTTCGGGCCTCGGCGCGCTGACTGATATGGCCGGGGGCGGCATCCGCGGCATCGGCATCGAGAGCGTGAAAGCCGCGGCCGATGTCGAGTCACTCAAGATGGGCCTCACGGGCATGCTGGGGAGCGCCGCCAAGGCCGACGACCTCCTGACCGAGGTGCGCAACTTCGCGGCCGACAGCCCCCTCGGCATGGCCGACGCCGCGATGGGCGCCAAGAGGCTCCTGGCGATGGGGACCGCGGCCGACCAGGTGGTGCCGAGCCTGAATGCCGTCGCGGACGCGTCGGCGGGGGTGGCCGGCTCCGGGGGGATCAAGGACACCTTCAGCCGCGTGCTCCTGGCGTTCGGCCAGGTCACCGCGTCGGGCCGCGCCACCGCCGAGGAGCTGGGCCAGTTCACCGAGGCCGGGGTGGACTTCCTCAAGCCCCTCGCCAAAGTCATGGGCAAAGACCCGAAGCAGATCCGCAAGCTGGCCAGCGACGGCGAGGTCGGCCGCGCCGAGGTGGTGAAGGCGTTCGCGCTGATGACCACGGCCGGCGGCAAGTTCGCCGGCGCCAGCGAGAAGTATTCTCAGAGTACCGCCGGGGCGTTCGACCGGCTCGGCGACTCGGTGGCCGTGCTCAAAGCCGAACTCGGCCGCGCGCTCATCGACGAACTCGACCTCAAGGGCGGCGCGCAGGAACTGGAGAACTTTACGGGGAGGCTCAAGGAGAGTGTCGGCGAGTTGCGGCCCGCGATCGGGTTTCTGGGCAACTTCGGCCGCGCGGCGCTGCAGGTGAACAACGAACTCGCCAAGACCGGGTTCACCGACGCGGGCGGCGCCCTCGGCCAACTCGCCGAGCGCTGCCCGGTGCTGGCCAAGTTCGGCGACGCCACGGCCAAGCTGATCGAGCAGTTGAAGACCGCGTGCATCAGCCCCGACGCCGCCAAGGAGTTCGGCAAGCTGGTCGGCGACGGCGTGGGGGAGATTTTCGGCGGCATCGGCAAGGCGGTGAGGGCGGCGGGACTCGACATCAAGGCGGACGTGCTGGTGCCGCTCAAGGAGAGCTTCGGCGACCTCAAGAGCCTCCTGGCCGACTCGAAGAAGGTCATCGACGAGATCAAGATGGCCCGCGCCGGGGTGCCGATGCTCGGGACCGCCGCCGAGGCGGCAGCCGACGCGGCCCTCCTGAAAAGCCCCGGCCGGGGTGGCCGCGCTCCCCGCGACCAGTCAGGCCCGGCTGGGCGGGGTCATGGACGAGATGGGCCGGCTGCGGGAGAACGCGGCGCGGGGGACCGCCCGTAAGCTCGCGTCGATGGACGAGCGGCTGAGGCGGCCGCAGTCGATGCGCGACGACGAGTGCAGCGTGCAGGGCCAGGAGTCGTTCCGCTCGCAGATCGACGCCCTGAAGGCCGACCGCGACCGCTACGCCGCCGCGCAGCTCGAGCGCGACCGGGCCGAGACTCGCGCCGTGAAGGGGGGCAAGTCGCCGATTTAGGCCGAGCGCGAGAGGGCCAAGGCCGCAGCCGCGCCCCCGCAGCCCGCGCCGGCCGGAGTGGCTCCGGTGGCCGTCGCACCGGCAGTGCCCGCCCCGTTGTCGGATGCGGAGATCGAGAGGCAGAAGGGCGAACTCCTTCTTGAGCGAGCCGAAGCGCGCGGCAACTTCGGAGGCGCCTCCAAACTCTTCGGCGTCGGGCGTCCCGCCGGCCACCTCGGCCGCACCGGGGTCGGCGGTGCCGGTGTTGGGCAGGGCGCACTGCCCGGCCGATGAGTCGTGAGAGCGAGTCGTCGATCTCGTCGGCGAGCACGTACATCGCCGCCGCGGCGCGCAGGCGGCTCGCCGAGTACCCCGTGAGGAGGGGGAGGTGGACCGAGGGCGTCGTCGAGTTCGTACTCCGCCGCGGGCGGATGATCTCGCGGGCGGCGCGCAGCAGCGCCGCAGTGGGGTAGTAGTCCGCCGGCATCTCGCGCGGCCTGCGGCTCTTGTTCTCGGTCGCCATCGCCTCGTCCCCCAAGTAGTCCAGTTGTGAAACGAGTCCGTCGAAGTGCCCCGCTCGGGATCGCCGTCGCGGGGCGGGGTTTTGCTGCCGGGCGGCGCGGCGGTGGTAGTCCCGCCGCGCCCCATCGTTGGGCGATTCCCAACACTGGGAATCGCGGTGGTGACCCGCGCGAGCGGTCACGCCCTGTGCGTCATCTCCTGGGCCTTCCCCCTGGCGGTCTGGAGGGACTGCTCCCACCTCTGCCGGGATCGGGTCCACGCCCCGCGCATCGAATCCTGGGACAGTTCCCGGAAGCCGAGTCGCTTGGCGATTGAGGTGACGCTCTTCAGGAGTGCGTTTCGCTGCGAGTGATCGAGGGCCGGTCCCATCGCACTAATCCAGCCACTCACGACTGCTTCCGCAGCCAGGGAGGGGTTGGGTTCGTCGTGGGCTTCCCGGAGTGACTGCTCCAGGGAAGTGACCGCGTCCCCGGTGATGCCGTACCGGAGCGACTTGCCGTCGAGTGAGACTTCGAAGCCCAGGAGCTCCGTGGTCCCGCCCGACCTCAAATCGATGAGGAGTTCCCCCTCGGGCTGGTCCTTGAGCGCGAGGCCCAAGTCGCCGAGCAGGGAGTGGCACCGCGCGAGGACTTCGCGGCCCTCGTCCACGCTCCCGACCAGGCACGGGACGTTGTCCACGTACCGGAGCAGGAGCGGCATACCGGGGTGGCGCGACCAGTGACGGTCGAACCCCCCCGACATGTACAGGTCCAGGAGCAAGGGCGAGAGCGCCAGCCCCTGGGGTATTCCGAGTGTGTTGCCGAGTTCGCCCCGCAGGAGCACCCCGACCAGCCAGAGCAGGTGCTCGTCGCGCACGGACTGGGCGAGCGCGGCCATCATGCGGTTGAGGGGCACCGACGGGAACGCGGCGCGCACGTCGAGGTTGAGCATCGCGCCGTAGCCGCCGGGCTCGAACCCGGCCGCGAGTTCCGCCAGGAGCGAGCAGACGCCCTTGCCGCCGAAGCTGTGCGTGAGGTCGGAGACGCGGGGCGCGAACACCGGCCCGAGCGCGAGCGAAACTGAGGTGGCGAGCGCGCGGTCGGCGACGTTGAAGACCGACAGCTCGCGGTAAGTCCCGCGCTGCTTCTTCGGGATTCGGACGATCCTGGGGGCCGGCGGCGGGTAGGTGCGGCCGAGGACCGAGGCGCGCAGCCGCTCGAAGGCTCTTGAGGCTTCCTGCCGTCCGAAGTCGCGGTAGGCCAGGCCGTCGGGGCCGGGGGCGCCGCCCCCCATGCGGCGGTTGCGCTCGAGGCACCACAGCAGCCGGTTGACGGCGACGACCTCGGCCACGCCGAGCGGTGCGCTCGCCGTGGCTTGGGGTCCGGGGGGCCGGCCGCAGTCGGTGCGCTCGGGTCGGGGGCGGCGCCCTCCGAGGAGGCTGGTGGTCAGGCTCACGAATCGCCCTCCTGGTTCGACAGGAGAGTTTGGAGGCGGCTCCAGGATTCGAGGTCGGGGTCGCGGCCCGCGCGGGTCCAGCCGGCCTCGAGGTACGCCCGGCGGTGCGAGCGCGACCAGAGCGCCGGCAGGGGCCGGCCCGAGTCGTCGGCGTCGATCAGGACGAGCGGGCGCGGGTCGGGGTCTTCGCTGTCGAGCCAGCCGGGGGGCAGGGGCGGCAGGCCTCGGCCGGGGTCGGCGCGCACCACGGCGTCGAACGAACTGCCCGCGAGCCTGCGGAGCCCGAGCGCGGTGGCGACGACACTGCGGGCGCCTTGGAACGGGCGGGCGGCGTCGTATTCGTCGAGGCCCGAGACCAGGGGCCAGCCCTTGAGTTGCGCGGCGAGTTCCTCGGCCTGGTCGAGACCCTCGGCGAGCACCAGCACCGACTTCGCGCCGGGACCGTCGATCGCGTCCGCGACGGCGGGGAAGTCGGCCGCGAGCGTCGCCGAGTCCCCGGCCGCGAGGGCGCGGGCCACTCGGGCGAGCCGGCGGTTGCGGACCCGGTCGTGCCAGAGAGCTTTCTTGGCGGCCAGGTCGCCCTTGCCGACTCCGGCCTTGCCGAGCGCAACGCGGTGCGCAGCGACCATAACCGGACGCTCGACGGCGCCGTGGCGGGGGACGGTGAGTACGGCGAAGCCGTACGCCTGCCAGGCGCGGGCCTGCTCGAACGGCGACAGGACTCGGTTCCGCGGCAGGAAGCCGACGACGACCGCGTGTTCGCAGTCCTTGAGGCGGTCCAGGAGGCCCGTCGGCGGGCCGCAGCGGCCGATCACGTCCTCGAGCGCGGGCGGCGGCTCGGCGGCGGGGTCGGACCAGGTGGCGTGGAGCGCGTCGAGGACCAAGACCAAGTTGGCGCGGGCGAAATCGACCATGCCGGTCGCCCCCAGGGTGCAGACGGTGACGCGCTTCGGCTCGTCGCGGCCGGCGCCCGTCGAGAGCGCCGCACCGACTCCCGAGGCCCGGAGCAGGCTGGTGACCCTCTTCGCATCGGCTCGGGTGCGGGCGACGATGATCGTCTTGACGCCCAGGAACGCCAGGCACGTACCCGCCGCGAGCAAACACACATCGACGCGGGTGTCGTCGTAGCGCACCAGCCCCCCGCCGGCGCGGGCGGCGAACCGGGCCACCGCCGGGTCGGGCAAGCCCGCCAGACGAAGGGCGTCGGGGGCGGGGAGGGCGGGCCTGTCGCCGGCCACGCGGAACTCGACGCCGGCGGCCTTGAACAGCCCGCGCACAGGCGACTCGAGTCCCGCACAGACCAGGGCGCGGAGCTCGCCGCGCGTCACGTCGAGGCCGTAGAGGTAGACCGGCCCCCGCGCGGCCTGGCTCCCGGCGCCCGGCCTGGGCTCGACCCGGCCGACGCAGAGTTGTTCCAGGTGCTCGCCGAGTCCGGGCGCCTCGGGGAACGCCAGGAACGCCCCCACGCGCGAGGCGGAGAACGTGCGCGTCGGCGCGGGGTCGGCGGCGGCAGTGGGACTTTTGGCCCGCGTCATGACTCGGCGTTCGCTCGGGGTTGGGAGGGGGTCAGGGCGAGGGATTCGGGCGGCGCCCCCGACTCGGGCTGGGGGCGGCCAGGCCGAGCCGGGGGGCTGCCGGGCTGGCATCCTGGAGGCGCTCCCAGAATGCCCGCCCGGCGCGGCCGGTTGACTAGAGCGACTCTTCGCGGGCCCGGCGGCGCAGGCCGGGAGTTCCACTTAATGCATCGCCGCCGGCGGTGGCGGGGCCGGATTGACCCGGCGGGGTGGCTGCTGACGGCGCGTCCCCGAACTCTCGCGCGAGCTTCCCAAACTCGTTCCGGTCGCGCTCTCTGAGCAGCTCGCCGCCGGCGAGCGTTGTGCACAGGGATGCGACGCCCCGGCGCGCGGCGGCGACTGCCGCCTCGAGTCGCTCGCGCTCGCGCTGCGGTACCCCGCGCTCCGGCGCCGCCAGCGCGGGGAGGTCTCGCCGGACGATTTCCCGCAGCGTGGACGCCACGCCGCGCGCGGTAGCGGTCAACTGGTCGGGCCAGAGGGGGAGCGCGGCCCGAGTTCGCCCTCTGGCCCGAGACGCGGCGCGGCGGTCAAGCGCGTCGAAGAGTTCCTTCTGGCGGCCGAGCCGGGCGTGGATGGCCTCCATGCGGCCCGCCAGGCCGCGCAAGTCCTCCACGTCGGTCAAGACCCAACGAACCTCGTACCGGGGGCGTCGGGGGTGCGGCGTGCCGACGGGATTGCCGGCCGGATTGGGTCGCGGACTGGTCATCAGTTGGCTCCTTGCGGGCTCAGATTACGGTGGTGGCCTGAAAGCACAGTTGACCGGAACGCCCGGTCGTGAGGCGGCTACATGCCGTCATCCGTGCAGTGTCTTGCAATGCGGTGCATTGCACGGTAGGATGATACGGGTGAGGAGACTCGTTTGTCTAGGGGGGACGATCCGATGCCCAAGCGCAAGGCCGCAGGCTCCGTCGGGGCCGCGCCCCAACTCGTGGTGCGGGTGTCGCGCGAACTCGACGGCGACCTGCGCGCGGCCGCCGCCGCGCTCGACATCGATGTCTCGAACCTCGTGCGCATGGTGCTGACCGAACACCTCGGCGAGTACATCGAGCGCGGGGTTCTGGCGCGCAAGAAGCTGCGCGAGGCGCGCGCCAAACTCGCCGGCCCCGGCGCCGGCGTGCCAGCGCCGGCCGAGGCGACCAGCAACAGGCCCGCCCTGCCGAAGGGTCCGTTCAAGCGGGCGATCGACTTCGGCCCCGACGCGCCCGGCGAACGGGTCGGGTAGGCCGCTACACCCCGCCCAGCAGGGGCGAACAGTGCCCGGACCGGCGGCGGGACGATCTGGCGTCCAGGGCGACGTGAAACGAGGGAGAGGCTTGGTCGTGATGACAGTCAAAGAGACCGCCCGGCGGGCCGGGGTGTGCGAGCGGGTCGTGAGGGGGTGGGTCGCCGAGGGGCGGCTCGCGCACTTCCGGCTCGGTGCCGCTGGCAAGCGCGGCAAGATCGTGGTCGCCGAGCGCGACCTCGACGCGCTGCTCGACTCGCTCCGGGTCGGCGCCACCGCGCGCCCGCCCGCGGCCGGACCAGTGCCGCCCCCGCCGCCCCTCAAGCACCTGAGAATGCCTTCGTGAGCGAGGCGGGGGAGGGCGGCGCGGCCCCGACCCGCCGCGCCGCGCGGGTCCTTAGCCCGACGCCCGGCCGAGCGCGTCCCGCAGGTGGGCGTCGGCGCGGTTCATGTGCGAGTAGGTGGCGGCGACCATCTTGCCGTCGGCGTGCCCCGTCAGCTCCGCCACGGTCAGGTGGTCGTTCCCCTTCTCCAGTAGCCTCTGGCAGAAGCCGTGGCGGAACCCGTGGGTGGTGAACTTCACGCCCAGCTTCTTCATGAGGCGCGCGAACCGGCACGACAGCGAGTAGGCTCTGATTCCGGCAAACCAGGAGTCAGAGCAGCTTGATCGTGGTGACGGCGATCCGCCCGCCGAAGCAGACCTCGACATCGGCCCCGGCCGTTCGGGCGCGACCGTGGTAGTCGCCGTCGTAGTGCATGCCGCCGTCGCCCCCGTGCCGGTAGCTGAGCGGCAGCGGGTTCGGGTCCAGCGGGCAGAACACCACGTCCGGGTCGGGCTCGTCGGCCCGCAGGTGCGGCAAGTTGACGCTGTAGAAGCTCCCCGGCGCCGGCGGGTTGGCGAGCAGGTCGGCCAGGACGCGAGCCGCCCACCGGCCCGCCCGCGGCCAGTCGAACTCCATGCCACGCTTTCGGTAGTGCGACAGGGCGATCCCGGTCCACCCGTGCAGGACCGCCTCGCGGACGGCGGCCACCGTGCCGGAGTAGTACACGTCGGCGCCCAGGTTGCCGCCGTGGTTGATCCCGGACAGCACCAGCCCCGCGTCCGGGCACAGCCGGTGGAGCCCGACCCGCACGCAGTCGCCGGGGGTGCCGTGGACGGCGAACCGGCCGCCGCGGTCTTCCACCCGGATCGAGGCGCCGGTGGTGACCGCGTGGCTGACGCCCGACTGCGCGCCGGTCGGGGCGACGACCACCGGCTCGCCCAGCCCGCTCACCGCGGCGAGGAGGGTGCGAAGCCCGTCGGCCTCGATGCCGTCGTCGTAGGTCAGTAGCAGCTTCATCCGGTCCCCATTTGGTGGTACGCCTGTCATCCACGCAGCCCGAGGCAGCCGGCCCCGGCCGCCACGACCAGGCACGCGACCAGCCGTCGCGAGCCGAGTTGCTCGCCGAGGAACAGCCAGCCCAGGAGCGCTGCGACGACGACGCTCGTCTCCCGCAGCGCCGAGACCCGGCCCATCGGGTGGGCGCTCGCCGCCCAGACGACGACGGCGTACGCCGCCAGCGACACGACCCCGCCCGCGGCCGACCGCTGGGACGCGGCGTCGAGTCGGGCGCGCCGCCAGAACAGGACCGGGAGCATCGCCAGGCCGTTGAGCGCGAACAGCCACGCCGCGTAGGACCAGGCGTTCCCCGCCGCCCGGCCCCCGAGCCCGTCGGCGACGGTGTAGGCCGCGATCGTTACGCCCGTCAGGAGGGCGGGGACAATGCCGCGCGTGAGTTTGCCCTCCCGCCCGTCGCGGGCCAGGCCGAAGATCCCGCCGCAGACCAGGACGATCCCCGCGAGCGCGAAGGCGTCGAGCCGCTCTCCGGCCAGGACCGCGGCCCCGCCGGCCACCAGCAGCGGCGACGAGCCGCGGGCGACCGGGTACGACACGCCCAGGTCGCCGTGCCGGTACGCCAGCACGAGCAGGAAGTTGTAGGCGACGTGGAGGGCGACCGAGAGGCCGATGTAGGGCCAGTTCCCCGGCCGGGGGGCGGGCAGGAAAACCGCCCACGCGGCGGACGCCAGGCCCGCCGTCGCGGCCATCACCGCGATCGAGCGCGTCCGGTCGCCCCCGCCCTTCAGGAGGGCGTTCCACGAGGCGTGCATGACGGCCGAGAGGAGGACCAGGCCGGCGACCCAAGGACTCACGGTTTGTCGGGCAGCGTTGCCCCTCCATCGAGTTCCGTTCCGCTTCCTCGGCAGTTTACGGAAACCATTTCTCGCGGGACGCCGTGCCGGCACGCATGCGGGGCAACAAAGTTGCGCGGAGTGAAGGCGTCGCCCGAACTTCTCTCGTGCGTAAAACGACCTCATGCCGAAACCCAAGACCGCGTACGTCCTGCTGTTCCGCGGCGTCGGCGGCGCCACCCGGCTCCCCGTCGCCCCGCTCCGCGAAGCCCTGACCGGGGCGGGGTTCGAGGGCGTCGCCACGTACATCAGCAGCGGCAACGCCGTCCTCCGCAGCGGCCTGTCCCGCGAGGAGGTGATCGCCTCCGTCGCAAAGATTTGCGAGGACACGTTCGGGTTCGCCAAGGCGATCCACGCCCCGACGCTCGCGGAGTGGGAGACCCTGGTCGAGAACAACCCGTTCCCGGACTTCGAACAGGGGAAGCACGTCCACGCGGCCGTCCTGGCGGGCGACCCCACGCGGGCGGCGATCGAGGCCCTCCGGACGCATGCGGCCGAGGGCGAGGCGATCGGGGTCGTGGGGAGAGTTGCGTACCTGCACGCCCCGTTCGGGCTGGGCACGTCGAAGCTGGGCGGGAAGTTCGACAAGGGCGTCGGCGTGGCGAACACGGCCCGCAACTGGAACACCGTCCTCAGGCTGCTCGATCTGGCGAGGAAGGCGGGCGAGGAGTGAGCCCCGCGTTCTTCGAGACGCCGGCCGACTTCCGGGCGTGGCTGGCCGAGCACCACGCGGCCGCCACGGAACTGCTGGTCGGCTTCTACAAGAAGGGGTCGGGCCGGCCGAGCCTCACCTGGCCCGAGTCGGTCGACGAGGCGCTCTGCTACGGGTGGATCGACGGCGTCCGCAGGGGCGTTGACGCCGGCAGCTACACCGTCCGCTTCACGCCCCGGAAGGCCGGGAGCATCTGGAGCAGCGTCAACATCGAGAAGGTTCGCGTGCTCACAGAACTCGGGCGCATGCAACCCGCCGGGCTCGCCGCGTTCGAGGCCCGCAAGGCGGACCGGTCGGGCGTCTACTCGCACGAGCAGGGGGACGTGGCGATGCCCGAGCCGTACCTGGGGCTCCTCCGCGCGGACGCGGCGGCCTGGGCGTTCTTCGAGAGGCAGCCGGCGTCCTACCGGAAGGCGGCGAGCTGGTGGGTCGCCAGCGCCAAGAAGGACGAGACACGCCGCAAGCGGCTGGACGCGCTGGTCGCGTTCTCGGCTCAGGGCGAGCGGGTGCCGCAGTTCACCTGGAAGAAGTCGGGGGGTTGAGGGGGGTGCTAAGGGCCCGACGCGGCACCGTTAATGCAACGCCCTTGCCGCACCGACACCAGCAGGGGGACTCACCATGGCGGACGAGCGGAACGTGGCCCACGACAAGAAGGTGGCCGCGGACAAGGCGAAGGAGTCCGAAAGCGGCGTCGGCAAGGACTCGGCCGCGAACGTGGACGGGGACGGCAAGTACGCCACCGAGCACCACGCGAAGCACCCGCCGAAGCCGGGGCTCAAGCCCGCCCAGGGGGACGACGACGCGGCCGAGGAGGCGTGATCCGGTCTCGACGCCCCGGCTTGCCTCCCCGGCGGAGACCGCCACGACGAATCCGGTGTCAGCTTGACCTCCCAGTAAGCCGGGCTCACGTCGTCGGGTCCACCGGCGTCGTCGCAACAACTTGGCCGACCGCCTGCTCGCCGACGGGTGGCAGGCCAACGGGCTCGCACGGAAGGCCCTGGGCCACCCGCCCGCCCTTCGCCCGATCGCCGCCGACCTGCTCAAGCCGGATACATTCGCTTCGGCCATGCCGGTCGTGTGCCGCGAACGAGAATACTATTCCGCCCGGCGTCCGGTAGTTCCGCCGGAAAGCCGCGCAGTTCGCGCCGCGTTCAACCACTTCCGGCGCCACCCGCGTCGGCCTCGGGGGGGAATGGTCATGAGAGCGGCTTGTTTGCGGAGTCGGAGCGGCCCGGAGGGGGTTGCCTGCGACGAGGTGCCTAGCCCCGAACCGAAGCCGGGCGAAGTGCTCGTCCGCGTCCGCGCGGCGGGCGTGACCCCGACCGAACTCTCGTGGGTTCCGAGCTGGACGACAAAGGATGGCACGCCGCGCACTTTCCCGGTGATCCCCGGCCACGAGTTTTCCGGCGAGGTGGCCGCCCTCGGCACCGGCGTGTCCGACTTCGCCGTGGGCGACCCCGTGTACGGGATGAACGACTGGTACGCCGACGGCGCGCAGGCCGAGTTCTGCACCGCGCCGGCCGACTGGCTCGCCCCGAAGCCCCGCACGGTCGGGCACGGCGAGGCGGCCGTCACTCCGATCTCGGCGCTGACCGCGTGGCAGGGATTAATCGAGCGGTGTGAAGTTACCTCGGGGCAGCGGGTGTTGGTTCACGGCGGCTCGGGCGCGGTCGGCGGCTTCGCAGTTCAGATCGCCAAGTGGCGAGGTGCGCACGTCATCGCCACCGCCTCCGCGCACAACTTCGATTACGTCAAGGGCCTCGGCGCGGACGAGGTAATCGACTATCGCGCCGGGCGGTTCGAGGACGCGGCCCGCGACGTGGACGCGGTGTTCGACACCGTCGGCGGGGAGACGCTGGCCCGCTCGTGGGGCGTGCTCAAGCCCGGCGGCAGGCTCGTCACCATCGCCGCGTCTGGGGAGGTCGACCCCGACGAGCGCACCAAAGCGGCGTTCTTCATCGTCGAAGCGAACCGGGCGCAACTCGCCGAAGTCGCGCGGCTGATCGACGGCGGGGCACTCCGTCCGGATGTCGATGGCACCTTCGCGCTCGCGGAGGCGCGGGCGGCGTACGAGTACAAGCCCCGGCGCGGGAAGGCCGTGCTGCGGGTCGAGTCGCGGCCGCCGGAGTCACCACTCGACTGACACTCGCCGGCCGGGCAACTCGCGCGAGGCTCCTCGCGGCCCCGGTTATCCCTGAAGAATTGACAGCCGCCCCCACCGGAGAACACCATG
>CAXTPM010000044.1:0-3162 GCA_964245865.1 uncultured Fimbriiglobus sp.
CGATGAACACCCCCGGCGAACTGCTGTCGCGCATCCAGAGCCGCACCGCCAAAGTCGGCGTGATTGGCCTCGGCTACGTCGGCCTCCCCCTGGCCCGAGCCTTCGGCGCCGCCGGGTTCTCGGTGGTCGGCTTCGATGTCGATCTCAACAAGGTCGAGAAACTGAGCGCCGGCCGCTCGTACATCAAGCAAATTCCCGACGCGGCAATTCAAGCGATGCTCGGCCAGAACTTCCGGGCCACCGCCGACTTCCAGCGGCTGGGCGAAGTCGATGCGATCCTGATCTGCGTGCCGACGCCGCTGACGGATGCGCGCGAACCCGACCTCACCTACGTCGTCAACTCGGCCTACGCCATCGCCGGGCAACTGCGGCCGGGCCAACTGGTGGTGCTCGAAAGCACGACTTATCCGACGACCACCCGCGACGAAGTGCTCCCCGTACTCGATAAGACCGGCCTGAAGGTCGGCAGCGACTTCTTCGTGGCGTTCAGCCCCGAGCGCGAAGACCCCGGCAACGCCGACCACGGCGTGCATAACATCCCGAAAGTCGTCGGCGGCCTCGACGCGCAGACCACCGCAATGGCGTGTGCGTTATATAGCGCCATCGTGCCCAAAGTGGTGCCGGTTTCGAGTCCCGAAGTCGCCGAGGCGTGCAAGATTTTGGAGAACACCTACCGCGCGGTGAATATTGCGCTCGTGAACGAGTTGAAGATGCTCTACGACAAAATGGGCATCGATGTCTGGGAGGTGATCGACGCCGCGAAAACGAAGCCGTTCGGCTTCCAGGCGTTCTACCCAGGACCGGGCCTCGGCGGGCACTGCATCCCGATCGACCCGTTTTACCTCTCGTGGATCGCGCGCAAGTACGGCCAAACCACGCGGTTTATCGAGTTGGCCGGCGAGGTCAACACCGCGATGCCGGGCTACGTCATCGGCCGCGTGGCCGACACCCTCAACGACGCGGGCAAGGCGGTGAAGGGGAGCAAGGTCGCCATTTTGGGCATGGCGTACAAGAAAGATGTCGATGACCCGCGTGAATCGCCTGGGTTCGAGTTGATGGATTTACTGCTCAAGAAGGGGGCGCACGTTACATACAACGATCCGCACATCCCCCGGCTGCCGAAGATGCGCCACTGGCCGCACCTCTCGATGGAATCGAGTATGTTGAGCGCCGAGTATTTGGCGGAGCAGGACTGTGTATTGATTGCCACCGACCACACGGCGTATGACTACGCATTCATCGCCAAGCACGCCCGGCAGGTGGTCGATACGCGCAACGCCACGAAGGGCGTGAGCGGCGGGTCGATCATCAGAGCGTAGCGCCAAAGTCCCCGAGCGGGGGGCGTCAGCCCTCCGTGTCTTGTCGTCACCCGCGGAGGGCTGACGCCCCCCGCTCAGGGACTGCTCCGATACAATCGCCCCATGTCTCTCCTCGCCGCGATCCAAGCCGACCCCGACGCCGACCTACCGCGCCTCGTCTACGCCGACTTCTTGGAAGAGAGCGGCGACGCGGCGCGGGCCGAGTTCATCCGGGTGCAGGTCGAACTCGCGCGCCTCCCCGAAACCGACGCGGCCGTGCCGGGGCTGGAGGACCGCGCCCACGCGCTGCTCGTCGCGCACGAGCGGCAGTGGCTCGGCTTCGACCCGCGCGCCGAGCACGCGCCGCTGGAGTGGGAGTTCGCGCGGGGCTTCGTGGACTCGGTGCGGCTGACGCGATCCGGGCTGGCGGACGACGGCGTGCTCGGCGGGCTGGGTGGGCACGCGGTCACGACAGTGGCGCTGGCGCCGGACGGCTACTCCGACACCGGCGATTGGCCCGACAACTGGCTGCCGCGGCTCCTGAGCGTGCGGAAACTCGCCGCTGAGTTCGACGGGCTTGGACCGGTCGCGCGCTGGCTGCGGGGCGGGGGGCTGCGCAAGTTACTGGGGCTGGAGTGCAACCTTGCGAGTGTGGGGGAGTTGGTCCAACTCGTGCGGCTCGCCGGTCGCCACGCGCCGGGACTCGAACGCCTGACCGACGACCGGTTCCGCGTCGAGTCGTGGGGTGCGAACCAGACTGCGGCGTTCCTGGCCGCGCTGCCCCCGCTGCGGCTGCGATCGCTGAGCCTACCCGACGCCTGCGGCAAGTACGCGACCGCGCCGCTGTTCGAGTCGGCCGCGCTCTCCGGCCTGGAAGCCCTCGGCTGCGCGAACGTGAACACCTTCGACGCGGGGGGACTCGCCGGCGCCTTGCGCGCCGCACACCCCGCGCTGCGCCTGCGGGAACTCCGGGGCCGGATGCACTCGACCCCGGCCCAGTTGGCGGACCTGCTCGCGCTGCCCGCGCTAGCGGGACTCCACTCGCTCGGCTTTGGTGCGACGACGGGGGACTGGGCCGGGGCAGACTACGGCCGCGCCCTCGCCGGGTCGGCGTACTGGGGCCAGGCCCGCCGCCTCGCGCTAGAATCGCTCCTCGAGAACGACGACGAGATGCTCGCGCCGCTCGGCAGCCCCGGCGGGCCGGCCCTGGCGGAACTGAGTCTCGACTCGTCGAGGGCCGGAGCCTCGGCGCTTGAGATGATCGCTGCGGCGCCCTGGACCCGCTTCCTGACCCACCTGAACTTAACGCAGTTCTCCGGGGCCGACCCGGCGCTCGGCCTGCTCGCCGCCCCCGGCGGGCTGGGGCACCTGCGGCGGCTGTACGTCCGGCAGCGCTACCCAATCGGCGGCATCGGCAATTACTACGCGCTGAGAGTTCTGAGCGAGTCCGAAGCCTGCGCGCTCGTCCGGTGGCCCACGCTGGCCCGGCTGCGCGTCCTGTCGCTCCACAACCTCCGGGTCGATCCGGGGGCCGTCGAAGCCCTCGTCGTCTCGCCGCCCTGGCGACTGTCGGGGCTGGGTTTGTGCGGCTGCGACCTGCCCGCCGAGGCCGGGGCAGTACTTGCCAAGTCCCCGGCCCTCGCGCGGTTGGAATACCTGAACTTGTCGCGGTGCGGTAACTTGAGTGGCGAAGCCCTCTTGCCCCTCGCCGAGTCGCCGCACCTGTCGCCACTGTGCGAAGTCGATCTCACCGGCTGCCGGCCGTCGAACCGTGTCCGCGCCGTCTTCGCCGAGCGACTGGGTAAGCGCTTCGCCTGCTAGGGCGCCGCCTTCAGCAGGTCCGACACCACCCCGTCGGCCACCT
>CAXTPM010000044.1:3172-15472 GCA_964245865.1 uncultured Fimbriiglobus sp.
GCGTCGGTCAGACTCACACCCTCGCCGGAGTCGCGCAGCAAGCCTAGCCCCAGCAGGTGCGGCAGCCGCGCCCCGACCAGGGCGTCGAAGTCGTACCCCGTTTGGGCAGCAAACGCCGGGCGCACAACGCCCTCCGCGCGGCGCAACTGCACCGCGAGTGTTTCGTAGGCCCGCTCGATCGGCGTCAGCACCTCGCGCGACTGCGTCGGGTCGTCGCCGCCGAGCACTCGGCGGATGTAGTCGCGCGTGTCGCGGCGATTCACCGCGCGCTCGAAGTCCACGTAGCGGGCCGCGCCGACGCCGACGCCGTAGTAGCCGTCGTTGGCCCAGTAGCGGCGGTTGTGCTTGCTCTCGTGGCCGGGGCGCGCGAAGTTCGATACCTCGTAGCGCACAAAGCCTGCGGCGCGCAGCGTACTCGCGGCGAGGCGGTACATCGCCAGTTCGTCGTCCTCGGGCACCACGGCCACATGCCCCTTGCGCGCGGCCTTCCAGAGCGGCGTGCCGGTCTCGTAGGTGAGGCCGTAGCAGGACAAGTGCTGCGGGTTCAGACCCAGCGCGGTGGCGAGGTCGTCCTCCCACTCCTCGACGGTCTCGCCGGGCGCGGCGTAGATCAAATCCAGCGACAGGTCGAACCCGGCGGCGCGCACCAACTCCGCGGCGCGGCCGATGTGGTCAACGCTGTGTCGGCGGTCGAGACTCTTGAGTAAGTGCGGCTGGAACGACTGCACGCCGATGCTCACGCGCGTCACCCCGCCGGCCGCGAGTGCCTCAATTTTGGCGGGCGTGATGCTTTCGGGCGTCGATTCGACGCTGACCTCGGGCCGGGCCGAGTCGATGGGGAACCAGCGGCCCAGCAGCGCGAACAGGCGCGAAAGCTGCGCGGCACTCAGGTGCGTCGGGGTGCCGCCGCCGACGAACAGGCTCTCGACGGGGCGCGGCGCGGCTAACTGTGCGAGTTCGAGTTCGAGCGCATCCAGATAGACATCCGCCAGGTGGTCTTGCCCGGCGGTCACGGCGAAGTCGCAGTAGCCGCAGTGGTGGCCGCAGAAGGGGATGTGAATGTAGGCGGTGCGCGGGGCGGGCGGCGTCATGCGGGCATCATACCGCGCCGGGAGCGGATTCCCGGAATAGCCGAACCCAATCGCGGCGCCCCGTCTCGAACGTCCGACGCGCCGGGCAAGCGTGTCCTACAATATGCTCATGAAGGAATCATCCATGACGGTCTGGCAACACATGCTCACAAAGGTCAAGCGACAGTCGGCCCAGCCCCGGCCGCGCCCAAAGGCATCGCAGCGTTCCGCCCGGCGGTGGCGCAGCTCGAAGACCGCACGGTCCCGGCGACCATCGCGCTTTGGAACTTCAACTCGCCGGTGCCCGACGGCAACTCCGCCACCGGCACGACTTCGCCGGTGTTCGGCACCGGCGCCCTCGCCCCCGTCGGCGGCACGACGACCTCGTTCAACTCCGGCAGCATCAACAACGCTTCGAGCGACCCGAACCAGAACGACGACACCGGCCTGAACGTCGTCGGCTTCCCGGCGCAGGGCCAGGCCACCGGCCCCGTCGGACTCGGCATCACCGTTGACACGCGCGGCTACCAGAGCGTGCAGTTCACGTTCGACCAGCGGAACAGCAACACCGCGTCGGGCCTGGAAGCGGTGCAATACTCCCTCGACGGCGGCGCGACCTGGGCGACAGCCGCCACGCTCTCGATGACCAACGGCGAGTCGTGGGTGAAGGGCCGCACGGTGGACCTGTCGGGCGTGGCCGGCGCGGCCGACAACCCGAACCTGGGGTTGCGCATCGTCTCGCAGGCCGGCAGCAGCGGCTTCGTGGCGACCGAGCCGGGGTCGAACTACGGCACGCGCGGGACGTGGCGGTTCGACATGATGGAAGTCAGCGCCGAGCTGATCCCGGTGCAGGCGACGGTGACGGGCTGGGGCGGGTGGGAGCAGGCACCGATGGGCCAGCCACGCGGCGAAACCAATGCCGCGACCCCGGACTGGACGGCCAACGGCGATATCCGACGTACTCCGGCTCCGGCAGGCGCCGGCAACCTCGGCGAAGAGGGTGGCTACTACCGCACCAAAAACGAGTGGGGCGCGTTCGAGATGAGCGTGCAATTCCGCTTCCCGGAAAACACGCCGCGCGTGACGCCCGGCAAGCCGGGGGCCGTGAAGCCGCAGTCGAACCACGACTTCGGCAACAGCGGTATTTACATCTACGATCGCTGGGAGGTGCAAATCATCGACCCGACCCGGTTCGACGGTGCTGGCGGACCAGTGGCCGAGGGCGGCAACATTAGCGATGACCCGCGCGACACCAACGGGAACAAAGCCTACCTAACTCCCGGCAGCTTGTACGGGGTTCCGACGCCGAGTGGCAAGTACGAAAACTGGGTCAAGGCTGGCGACTGGAACACGCTCACGATTCAATTCACTCCACCTGTGCTCGAACCCAACCCGGCGTCGGGTGCGAATCCCAAACTCCCGAAGGAGCGCATCAAAACTGCGGCGCACCTCGTTACCAAGCTCAACGGCCATGTGGTGTTCGACGGGGACATTCAGCAGGCGGGCACGCCGCTCAGTGGCACAGGCAGTCGCGGCAACACGACCGACGACAAAAAAACGATCTTCCCGCCTCTTGCCTCGGGGCGCGTTTACCTCCAGAGCCACTGGGGCGCGCAGGTCGAGTTCCAGAACCCGACGATCACAGGCACGCAGACCGCATAGAGCAGGTTCGCACCTAAGTCTCAAATCTCGTGCGAACCCTCTTGGTAAGTCTTCTCATGCGTGCCCTACTTGTTTGCGTCCCCCTCGCAGCTTGGGCTTGCTCGCCTGGCTCGGCGCCGCAATCCGACGCGACCAGGGGGCTAAACCCGGCAGAGGATGTCCGGCGCCTCCACGGCTGGTGGGACGAGATTGAACCGTCGCCGGACATCAAGCCCGCGGCCGGCCCGCAGATGCGGATCACTTGGCAGTTCACGTCGATGAAAACCTACCGACTGATCGACATGGGCCAGGTCGAGCAGGAGATCGACCCGCCGGTGCGAATCGACCTGACGACGTGGCCGTGGCACCTCGACCTCGTGGAGTACATCCACGACGGGCGGGAAACCCGGCAAAAGCCCAGGCCGCAGGGCGTCACCCTGGGGATTTTTCGTCTTGAAGGCGACCGGCTCATTTGGGTGCGAGGCGCGTGGCACGAGATCGACCCGAAGACGTGGCCGAAGGGTGTTGAGAAACTCGCCGGTCGCCCGAAGGACTTCGCGGCGCCCCCGCAGACCAAACAACACCGCGTCGTTTTGCGCCGCTCGGCGACCCAGCCGGCCGAGTAGCGCCCGCAATCCCCGAACGCCGCCGGCCCCGTGGACCAGTCCGCGGGACCGGGGGCGTTCGGGTTCCGACTCGCCTTACGGCTTCGCGAACCCTGTCGGGGAGACGAACTCCGCCCCCACGAAGGAGTCTAGGTGGCGTTCTATTACCCCTTAGCGGTGGGGCATTTCGTGCCTGACCAACAACAGCACTACGTCGTGTACAGGGATTCTTTACCGCTCACGACACGGGTCATCGATCAGAGCGTGGTCAACGCTTTGCTGGCATCTTATTTGAGGCGAGGCGCCCATCAGGGAGACATTCCCGAAGCGTGGCATCTACAACTCAAACATGACGCAATGGTGGGAGACAAAATCGGCACTCCACCGGTGGCTCTGCGATTCATCGCGGATTACGCAGAGCAGACCGACGCGACGATTATTGACCACCATCAGGCGACGGTTGTGAATCCCTCCAAGCTGCGCGAATGGGCTGCACAAGCCGAGACCCTCAACCGAAGCGCTGATGGCCTTTCTCGGGTGTGACGAATTTCCCAACTCCCCCTAGGACATCCTGGGGGGCTGATGGCATTGTCCAACTCGACTCGCCCTACGGCTTAGCAAACCCCGTCGGGAACACGAACCCCGCCCCCACGATCGCGCTCGTCTGCGCGGCGTAGCCCCACAGGTCGATCTCCGGCGGGTACAAGTAGTACGGCGTCGGGTCGCCGGGGCGGCACTTGCCGGCACTGGTTTCGTAGCGCTCGCTGGGGTGCGAGGCGTAGTGGGCGGGGAACAGGAACACGTCCTTGTAGAACGCCGCGGCGCTCAGGAACGGCTGCACGATGCCGAAGTCCCAGCCGTAGCGCTCGGCGTTGATCTCCTCGAAGTACAGGCGGCGGTGGACCACGTAGTTCGCGTCGAACTCGACCCGGCGGGGCGGGTACGAGAGCGTCTTGGCCTGGTAGACCGTGCCGGCCGGGACGATCGGCTGGACCTCGGGCAGCTTGAACTGGTCGCGCGTCGGGTTGGACGGCGGGGGCGCCTGCGGGTCGAACTTCTTCCCTTTGGCCTGGTCGGCGGCCTGGTCCTTGGCCTGCGCCACGGCCTCCTGGAAGAGTTCGTCGAGCATGCGCCGGTTGAGGTCGGCGTCGGACTCGAGGCGGAACGCGGTGCTGCGGTTGACCGCACTCTGCACCGGCGTGACTTTCGCGGCGGCGGGGCCGGTGACGCCCTTGCCGGCCTGGGCGCCGGTGGCCGGGTCGGACTGGGTGGGGGGTAACTGCCCCGGCGGCTGCGGCGCGGTCTGCCTGGTCGATTCGGGGTCGTCCTTCCGCTCGCCGGGGCGCTGGAACATCATCACCCGGCCCGGCACCACCCCCGCGGGCGCCGGGGGGGCGGGCAGGGCCACGGGGACCGGCGGCAGCGGGGCGGGCGGGAGCGGCGCGGCCGGGGGGGCGCCCGGCGCCTGCCAGGTCGTCACCGCCGGGGCCAGGGGGATCGGCGCGGCGGGCGGGGCTTGCGCGCCGGCCACGCCGCCCCCGGCCCCGAGGGCGAGCGCCCAAGCCAGGGCCAGGCTAGTCGCCGTCGCTACCGGCGGGGTGCGCGGAGTAGTTCGGCGCTTCTTGCGTAATGGCGATGTCATGCGGGTGACTCTCCTGGACACTCGCGCCCGAGACCTGGACGAACCGGGCCTTGGAGCGCAACTCTTCGAGCGTGCGGGCGCCGACGTAGCCCATTCCCGCGCGCAACCCCCCCACCAGTTGGTACACGTAAGGAGCCAAGCCCCCCTTGTAGGGAACCCGCCCCTCCACGCCCTCGGGCACCAGCTTGCCGCCGGCCGGCGAGCCGCCCGCGCCTTGCGACACCTGCCGGGCCACCTCGGCCTGCGCGTACCGATCCGCGCTGCCCGACGCCATCGCCCCCAAAGACCCCATCCCGCGGTAGGACTTGAAGCTCCGACCGCGGTACAGAATCGTCTGCCCTGGGCTCTCGGCGAGGCCGGCGAACAAGCCCCCGATCATCACCGCAGCCGCCCCGCCGGCGAGCGCCTTGGTGATGTCCCCGGAGTACCGCACCCCGCCGTCGCCGACGCACGGAATCCCCGACCCCGCCAAAGCCTTGACGGCATTGGCGATGGCGGACATCTGCGGCACCCCGACGCCACTGACGACGCGGGTGGTGCAGATCGACCCCGGCCCGATGCCCACCTTCACCGCATCGGCCCCGGCGTCGGCGAGGGCTTTGGCCCCCTCCACCGTGGCGACGTTACCCGCGATGATGTCGATGTTGTGCGACCGCTTCAGTTCCCGCACCGTCTCGACGACGTTGCGGCTGTGGCCGTGCGCGCTATCGACCACGATCAGATCGACCCCGGCCGAGATGAGCGACGCGGCCCGCTCGAAGTCGCGGACGCCGACGGCGGCCCCGACTCTTAAGCGACCCCGGCGGTCCTTGCAGGCGTTCGGGAAGTTTTCGGTCTTCTCGATGTCCTTGATCGTGATTAACCCCTTCAGGCGGTATTCATCGTCCACCAGAAGCAGCTTCTCCACCTTATTTTTGGTCAGCGTCTGCTCGGCCTCTTGCAGCGTGGTCGATTCGGACGCGGTGACGAGGTTCGTCTTGGTCATCACCTCGGAGATTTTGACCGAGTTGTCGGTGAGGAACTTCAGGTCGCGCTTGGTCAGAATCCCCTTCAGGAACCCGCTGACCGTAATCGGGATGCCCGAGACGTGGTGCGTCTGCATCACCTGCCGGGCGGTCCCCACGGTGGCGTCCGGCGTGAGCGTCACGGGGTCGGTGATGACGCCGTTCTCGCTGCGCTTGACTTTGTCCACCTCCCGAGTCTGGGCGGCGATCGAGAGGTTCTTGTGAATGACCCCCAGCCCGCCCTCTTGGGCCAGCGCGATGGCCAACTCGGATTCGGTCACGGTGTCCATGGGGCTGGACAAGATCGGGATGTTGAGCCGGACGTTGCGGGTGAGGAGCGTCTTGACCTCGACCTCGCTCGGCACGACATCCGAGTAGCCGGGTTCGAGCAGGACATCATCGAACGTGATGCCCTGGTAGGCGATGCGGTCGGTCACGGCTCGGCCCTCGGGGGGAAGAAGGAAGCGGATTTTAGCCGCAGAGACGCGGAGAGCGCAGAGGAGAAGCACAGAAGAGGATTATGTCCGGGAAACAAAACTCCCCTTCCGCTCCTCGACTCTCTGCGCTCTCCGCGTCTCTGCGGCTAAAATCGGCTGCTCCTAGACCCGCTCGACCGTGACCCCCAAGGGCTGTGCCCCGGCGTCTCGCCGGGTCGGGTCGGGGCCGCAGGAGTGGATTTGATCCGCCTTCAACTCGGCGACTTCCTGCGGGCCGACCCACACCACCGCCCGGCCCTTGTCGTGGGCCTCGAACATGCGGTCGATGCACTCTTCAACCGAGTAGCCGAACACCTTCTGGAGCACCGCCACCACGAACGGCATGGTGTTCACGTCGTCGTTGTGCAGCACCACCGCGAAGGGCGGCAACTGCTTGGTGCGAACGTCGGCCTCGACTTCGGGTTCGGCGACCGTACTCGTGGCCGTGGTGCCAGTCATGCGGGGGTCCAAGTCCGGGTTGCGTGTCAGGGATTCTAGCACTTCCGGGCACCACTGGAGCGAAAAACCGCCCCGCCGGCGCCGTCTGGCTGCTTGGGAGAGCCGAGTTCCGCCGGAGGATTCGCCGATGCGTGTACTGCTACTGACATTCGCCGGGCTAGTGGCGGCGGGGCCGGCCCGCGCCGAGGAGCCGCCCGAGGGGCCGGCGCTGCAGGTGTACCTTGAACCCGCCAAACTCGCCGGCACGCCGTGGGGCAAGCTGCTGCGGCTGGAGGGGGGGGCGGACACGGGGGGCGAGTTGGCCCGTGGGCGGGCCAAGCTCGCGGCGTTCGAGTCGCGCCTGGGGGTGCCGATCACCGAGCTAAAATCGCTGACGCTGACCGTGGCCGACCCCACGGCTGCGTCGGGCAAGGCGGGCTGGATTCTGGTTGTCGAGTTCGCCAAGCCCTACGACAAGGCCAAACTGACGGCGGCGTTCGCCGGGGCCGCGACGGTCGAAGCGACTTCGCCGACCGCCCTGACGCTGCGCGGCGCGGGCGGCAAGGGCACCGGCGAGCCGCTGGCCCGGCCCGAGCCGCCGCTGGTCGTCTTCGCGCGGCCCCAAGCCTTCGCCGGACTACTGCCGGAGCCGGGCAAGTTGCCGCCGGAGTTCAAGGTGTTCAAGCCGCTGGCCGACCAAGACTTGCTGATGCTCACAGGCAACATCGCCCCGGACGGGGCGATGACGCTGGACTTCGGCCCCGCCGCCGCCGTCCCCGACCAAGCCGCCGCGCTCACGACCTCGCTCGACGTGCTGCGGCAAGTGCTGCGCACCGTTGCCCTCGGGGAGAATGCCCCGGCGGCGACTCAGTACGGCCTGACCGTCGATCCGGTGCTAGTCGCGCTGCAGCCGGCGTTCAACTCGGCCAAGGTCGAGACGGCGAGTGGCCGGCCGCGCCTCACCTTGAGCGTCAAGCCCGACCCCGCGTTGGCCCCGGCCCTGGCCGGCTTCTACGGAGCGCTGGGCGGCGACTATAGCCCCACCCAGCGCAAGGCGACGACGGAGAACCTCAAGCAGGTCGCCCTCGGGTTCCACGTCCACCTCGACGCCGCCAAAACCTTCCCCGCGAGCGCCGCGTTCGTCGGCAAGGGCGGCACGCCGCTCTTGAGTTGGCGGGTGGCGATCCTGCCGCACGTCGGCCACGAGAAGCTGTACAAAATGTTTAGGCTCGACGAGCCGTTCGACAGCGCGCACAACCTCAACGTGCTGCGCAACAACCCGATGCCCGACATCTTCAAGACCCCCGGCATCGACACGCCGGAGCGGATGACGCGGGTGCAGGGCTTCGCACTCGACCCGACGCCCAACAACGGCGAGGGCGAGATGATGCCGGGACTGGGCCTCACTAAAGGCGTCACCATCGAGGGCTTCAACGACGGCACGTCGAACACCCTGCTCGTGACGGTGGCGCGCGAACCGGTCGAGTGGACCAAGCCGGCCGACATCCCGTTCGCCCCGGCGGGCGACTTGCGGAAGCTGGTATACTTCGGCGCCGACGGACTCGGCGAACTACTCTGCGTGTTCGCCGACGGCAGCGCGCGGGCACTGCGAGCGTCGATGAAGCCCGAGACGTTCCGGGCAGTCGTCACACGCAACGGCGGCGAGGTGGTTGACTTGGACGAGTAGCGGCGGCTGTGAGGCGCGCGTCGGGAGTTTCATCGACATTCCCGCGCGTGCGAATCGCCGCACGCGCGGGGATGGGCTAGAACATCTTACGGTTTCGTGTCACCGCCGGGGGACAGTCATGGCCACCGCTACGGGCAAGTTCGAGGTCTACCAGGACAAGGCCGGCCAGTATCGCTGGCGGTTGATCGCCACCAACGGCAAGACAGTCGCCGACTGCGGCGAGGGCTACACCGAGAGGCGCAACTGCCTGCACGGCCTCGAAGTCGTGAAGGCACTCGCGGCCGGGGCCGAAGTCGTGGAACTGCCGGCCGAGTAGCGCCCCTAGCTGTACGACACCTCGACCCGCCGGCCCGTCTCGGCCGCGCGGTTGATCGCGTCCATCACCAACTGATCCGTCAGCCCCTCTTGGCCGGGTGTACGGTTCGGCTTGTTCTGCGCGACGCACCCGGCGAAGTGGTCCATCTCGGCCGCGAAGTGGTTCGCCGCAGTGATGCGCAACTGACTGCGCCGGTCGCCGTGGTTTACCGTGAGGCGCTGGCCCGAGTAGGAGAACGCCGCGTCGAGTTCGAGCCAGCCGGCACTCCCAATGGCGCGCAGGTACCGGCTCTCGTCGGAGGCGAAGCTGCAGTCGCAGTTGGCCAGCGCCCCCGATGGGAAGCGCAGCGTGAACGCCACGCTGGCCGGGACTTCGCGGAACCGCGGGTCGCTTTTGGGCCGCTCGGCGAACGCCGTCACCGAGGCCGGGTTCTCGTGCGTGATGTAGCGCGCGGCGTTCAGGCAGTACACGCCCACGTCCTGGAGCGGCCCGCCGCCGAGTTCCTTGCTCAGGCGGATGTTCGGCGCGTTAGTCGTCTGGCAGTTGCTCGCCACGACGGTGCGAATCTGCCCGATCTCGCCCTTGCCGCACAGGTCCATCGCGGTGCGGTTGAACGGCTCGTAGTGCAGCCGGTACGCGATCATCAGTTGCTTGCCCGCCTTGTCCCCGGCCGCGATCATCGCCCGGCACTCCGCCGCGCTCGTGGCCATCGGCTTTTCGCACAGTACGTGCTTGCCGGCTTTGAAGCCCCGGATGGTGTACTCGGCGTGCATGCTGTTCGGCAAGATGATGTAGATGACATCGACCGCCGGGTTGTCGATGAGTTTGTCGTAGGTCTGGTAGTCGTAGATGTTCTTCGGATCGACGTGGTACGCCTCGGCCACGCGCTTGGCTTTCTCCGGGTGGCCGCTCACCAAGGCCACGCACTTGGCGCGCCTGCACAGGCCGAACGCGGGCAGCACCTGATCGAGTGCGAGTTGCCCCAAACCCACAACTGCGAACCCGAACGGCTTCTCGGGAGGCCCAGGCAGGTTCAGCTTCTCGGGTTCCTTCTTCGGCGGCGCGAGCGGTGGGGCGGTGTCTTGCCCAAAGGCAACGGCACCACTCAAAAGCGCGGCGCTCGCCAGGAACTGGCGGCGACCGGGGGCGGGGTCGAGCGGCATGGCAGAAGACTCGCGGCAGAGAGGCGAATGGCGGTGCAGGGTGCAACTGGCGCGCCGGGCCTGGAGGGGCGTGCGGTCGCGGGGGCGACTCGAAGGCGCAAAAGCGGGCAGGGGACCAACGCCCCCGCCCGCCCAAAACTGAACTACGCCGACTGCCACTCGCGCTTAGCGGCGTTACAGTCTTTGCTGAGGTGCACGTGCTCATCAACGCGAGCCACCCAACTCGTCGGGAAGGTGTGGTGCTGCCCGTCGGGGTCGTCCTTTTTGGTCAGCTTGATCGTGTCGCCCTGCACGTGATCGACCACACCC
Source organism: uncultured Fimbriiglobus sp. (assembly GCA_964245865.1). Classification (GTDB taxonomy): domain Bacteria; phylum Planctomycetota; class Planctomycetia; order Gemmatales; family Gemmataceae; genus Fimbriiglobus. The sequence goes on from CAXTPM010000044.1 coordinate 13,524, forward strand.
AGCTTGGTGCCGTCGGAGCAGATGACTTCCATGTGCTCTTGAATCTGGTTCATTGCTACTTCTCCTAGTGCTTGGCGGTGGGGTTGACGCTCGACTCGGCGAGCCGAGTTAGTTTCTCGTTGGTCGCCTTTTCTTCTTCGAGGCTGGCGTGCAACAGCGTGGCGACTTCGGCGTGGCCGAGCTGCTTGGCGATGGCGCAAATGTTGCCATAGAGGGCGATTTCGTAGTGCTCGACCTTCTGCGCGGCGCCAATGAGGCCGGCATCCATCGCACCCTCTTCGTAGCCGCCGCTCATAATCTCTTCGCCCTCCTTGACCAAGCCTGTGGTCGCCTCGCAGGTGTTGCCGCTGGTCTTACAGTTCAGCAACTTGCAGGCCTGTTCGAGGCGCGTGGCCTGGTTCTTGGTCTCTTCGAGGTGCGTCTCGAACGCGGCCTTCAGCGCCGGGTTGGTCGCGGACTTAGCCATTTTGGGGAGGGCTTTGGCGATCTGGGTCTCGGCGCTGTAGGCGTCCTGGAGCTGGCTCTGGAGCAGGTCTTCGAGGGTCTTCTTGGCCATGATCGCTTCCTAGTCGGGTCAATCGCGGGAGGGCAAGGCGAACGACACGAGTGCAAGCAGTGTGCCGGCGCGCGGGCGGCGGGGCGTTTCCCGACTCCGACAACGCCGCACTTCCCCGGCCGGACACCCGGCAGGGTTCTACAATTCTGCACCTGCCCCGCCCGAACTGCCGACCGCCCGCGCGCGACGAGAGACGACATGCCCGACGGCCCGCTGCACCCCCGCCCGCAACTGAGGCGCGCCGACTGGACTCCCCTGGATGGCGAGTGGGAGTTCGCCCTGGACCCCGACGCGCACTGGAGTGCGCTCTGGCAGGTCGAGTGGGCGCGCACGATCCGCGTGCCGTTCGCCCCCGAGACGGCCGCGAGCGGGGTGAACGACCCAGGGTTCTACAAGGCGTGCTGGTACCGCCGCACCGTCCCCACCACCCCGCCCGCCGCCGGCGAGCGGCTGATCCTGCACTTCGGCGCGGTGGACCACGACGCGACGGTGTGGGCCAACGGCCGCATGGTCTGCCGCCACGAGGGCGGCTACACCCCCTTCAGCGCCGATGTCACCGAGGCCGCGCGCGCCGGCGAACTCGAGATCGTGGTGCGCGCCGGCGACGACCCGCAGGACTTGTCGAAGCCCCGCGGCAAACAGGACTGGCAGCTCCAGCCGCACTCGATCTGGTACCCGCGCACCACCGGCATCTGGCAGACGGTGTGGCTCGAGCGCGTGCCGAACACGCGCATCTCGAAGATTACCTGGACCCCGAGCGTGGAGCGCTGGGAGATCGGTCTGGAGGCGTGCCTGGCCGGGGAGATGCGCGACGACCTGCGCCTCAGCGTCACCCTCACCGCCGGGGCGCTCACCCTCGCCGCGGACGCCTACAAGCTCAGCGGGCACGAGCTGCAGCGCCACATCAACCTCAGCGACCCCGGCATCGACGACTACCGCAACGAACTCCTGTGGAGTCCCGAGCGCCCGACCCTGATCCAGGCCAACCTGCAACTGCTGGACGAGTCCGGCCGGGTGGTCGATGAGGTCTGGAGCTACACCGCACTCCGCAGTATCGCGGTGCAGGGCGACCGCTTCGTGCTCAACGGCCGGCCGCTCACGCTGCGACTGGTACTGGATCAAGGCTTCTGGCCCGAGACGGGGCAGACCGCGCCGGACACCAACGCGCTGCGGCGCGACGTGGAACTCGCCAAGTCGATGGGCTTCAACGGCGTCCGCAAGCACCAAAAAATCGAAGACCCGCGCTACCTCTACTGGGCCGACGTGCTCGGCCTCCTGGTGTGGGTCGAGATGCCCAGCGCCTACCGCTTCACCACCACGGCAATCGAGCGCCTGACACGCGAGTGGGCCGAGGTGATCGCGCGCGACCGCAGCCACCCGTGCGTCATCGCCT
>CAXTPM010000045.1:0-15468 GCA_964245865.1 uncultured Fimbriiglobus sp.
GAACTCCTGGTTGGCGAGCGCCTCGACATCGCCCTCGGTGTAGGCGATGCCGAGTTGGTCGGCTTTCTTCAGCCACAGGTAGAACTCGAGCGCGTCGCGGTCGGTGGCGTTGGGCTGGTTCGTGAAGTACAGCGGCGCCGCCTGCGTCCCCCCGCCGGCCCGCAGGCGCTGCGTCAGGTCGATGGCGCGCTGCAGCGCCGACGCGGCTTCCAGGTCGGCGGCGGGCTGGTCCTTGGCGGTGAGCACCTGCGCGAGTCCGGTCAGGGCCACGCTGATGGTCTGCTCGCGGTCGGAGAACTGCTCCTCCTGCGACGGCGCCGGCATCATGCCGGGGAACTGCTGCGCAAACCGGATCGACTGCGCCATGCGCTCGGACTGGAAGTCGTTTTGGATCGACTTCTGGACCTGTTCGAGGGTGAGCTTCGACGGCGCGGAGACGCGCGGCATGGTGTCGGCGGCGACTTTGAGGTAGCCCCCGAAAGCGCGCACGGCCGCGGCGCTCATGTATTGGTTGGCGCTCAGCCGCCCCGCGCGGATGTCGGCGAGTTCGCCGCCGTACACCTTCGTGCCGGCGGCGGTGCCGATCACCTCCCCGGTGCGCTGGCGGCTGGAGAGCCACTGCGGGGCGCGGCTAAAGAGATCGCCCTGCCCGAAGCTGAGCACGAAGATGAACATGATGAAGACCGTGATGCCGGCCATCAGAATCTTCTGGTTGCGGCGGAACAGGTCAAACGGGTTGAATGCCATCGCTTACGTCGCCTGGGAGTGCGGTGGGAGGGACTCGAGTCGGGGTCCGCCCCTTGACGGGTTGCGTATCGCTTCACTACGGTGAGAGTCCGCCGGCCGGCCTCACGCCGATCGTGCCGAAGTGTCAATTGTACGGACTCGGCCGGCCGTCACAACCGCAACCGCCGTGGAGTTTTCCCTGGTGCCCACCCCCCGCAAGTCGCCCGCATCCAATACCAATGAGGAGGGCGCCGAGCCGCGCCCCCTGGCCAAGTCAGCGCCGAAGAAGCCCGCGCTCAAAAAAGTTTCCGTCACGAAAGCCCCCGCCAAGCGCAAGCCGAAGTCCACCGGCCTCGAACCCGCCGCCAATAAGCGCAAGCGCGCCGCGGCCGGCGGCGTGGACCCCGACGCCCCCCGCCCCACCATCACGCCGGACGGTAGCGGGAACTACGACCTCTTAATTGTCGAATCGCCGGCGAAGGCCAAGACGATCAACAAGTACCTCGGCAACCGCTTCCGGGTGCTGGCCAGCTACGGCCACGTCCGCGACCTCGCCACCGGGCGCAAGCAGCCCGGCGAGGAGATCAGCGGCATCCGCATCAGTGACGGCTGGAAGCTGCGCTACCTAGTCGATGCGGGCGCGAAAGCCGCCAAGAACAAGGGGCGAAACCGCCGCACCCAGCGCGACATTCTGGACGAACTCGGGCAAGTCGCCGGCAAGGCCAACCGGGTACTCCTGGCGAGCGACCCCGACCGCGAGGGCGAATCGATCGCCTGGCACATCGCCGACGAGTTGAACCTCGACCTCGACCGCACGCTGCGGGTGCGCTTCAACGAGATCACCAAGAACGCGGTGCAGCAGGCACTCGCCGGCGCCACCGCCATTGATATGGACCGGGTGCGGGCGCAAGAGGCACGCCGGGCGATGGACCGCGTCGTCGGCTTCCCGCTCTCCAGCCTGCTGGGCGAGAAGGTCACGCGCGGCCTGAGTGCCGGGCGCGTCCAATCCGTGGCGGTCAAAATCATCGTGGACCGCGAGCGCGAAATCGAGGCGTTCAAGAGCGAGGAATACTGGCGCGTCCACGCGTTGCTGACGCCCACCGGCAGCGGGGTCGTGTACAAGGCCGACCCGAGTAAAGCCAAAGTGTTCGCCAAAAAGGCGTCGGATAAGCCGGCAGCGAAGGCGGGTGAGAAGCCTTCGGAGAGTGACGCGCCGGACGCGGACGAGGTGGCCGAGGTCGAGGTTACCGAAGCCCCGGAGGCCGAGGGCGCCGAGGGGGCGAAGGCCGCGCCGGCGGCGAAGTCGTCGGGGCTGCCGACGCCCCCGCCGGGGTCGTTCCTCGCCGAGTTGGCGAAGTTTAACGGCGCCGACCCGGCCATGAAGAATGAAGCCGACTGCGACGCCGTCGCCGCTGCAGTGGTCAACGAGCGCTACGTGGTGTCGAAGCTGGAGCAGAAAGATAAATCGGATCGGCCCCCGCCGCCGTTTACGACCTCGACCTTGCAGCAGCAGTCGAACATCCGGCTGCGGTTTAGTGCCTCGCGCACCATGCAGACGGCGCAGAAACTATACGAGGGCATCGACCTCGGTCCCGAGGGGACCGTGGCGCTGATTACATATATGCGTACCGACAGCGCGCGCATCTCGCCCGAAGCCTTGAACAACGTGCGGGCGCACATTGACGCCACGTTCGGGCCGGACTACCTGCCGCAAAAGCCGAACTTCTACGCCAGCGGCAAGGGCGCCCAAGAGGGCCACGAGTGCGTGCGGCCGACCGACGTGAGTATGACCCCGCGCCGGGCCGAGCGGGCCGGGCTGGGCGGCGACCAACTGCGCTTATACAGCTTGATTTACAACCGCTTCGCGGCGTGCCAGATGACGCCGGCGGTGTACGCCGTGACCACCGTCGAAGTGACCGCCGGGCCGGCGCTGTTCCGCGCCACCGGCCGCATCCTGAAGTTCGACGGCTACCGCAAAGTGATGGCGACGGCCGGCGGCAAGGGAGCCGAGGACACCGAGTTGCCGCAACTCGCCGAGGGGCAGCAACTCGACAAGCTCGACCTGACGCAGACGCAACACTTCACGCAGCCGCCGGCGCGCTTCAACGAGGCGTCACTGGTGAAGATGCTCGAAAAAGAGGGCATTGGCCGGCCGAGTACGTATGCGAGTATTATCGAAACGATCCAGAACCGGGGGTATGTGAGCCAGGATTCGCGTCGGTTCTTCGCCACCGAGGTCGGGAAGGTGGTCACCGACCAGTTGGTGAAGCACTTCCCGCGGATCATGGACCTGAAGTTCACCAGCCACTTCGAGGAGGAACTCGACGACATCGAGCGCGGCAAGTCCAGCTACGCGCAAGTCTTAGACGAGTTCTGGACGCCGTTCAGCGCCGACCTCAAGCGCGCTGCAGTGGAGATGCCGGGCCTGCGCGGCATCGAGGTCGGCGAGGCGTGCCCGCGCTGCGGCAAGCCGCTGTTGCAATTATTCAGCGCGAAAACCGGCAAGCCGTTCGTGGGCTGTAGCGGCTACCGCGACGACCCGAAGTGCAGCTACATCAAGCCGGAGGAGGGCCAGCCCGAGCGGCCCGAGCCGACGGTGACGGACATCAAGTGCCCCGCCGACGGCGGCTTCATGGTGCAGAAGACCGGCCGGTTCGGCACGTTCTTCACCTGCCAAAATGCGCCCGGCTGCCCGACGCTGATGAACCTGGGCGCCGACGGCAAGCCGGTCGTCACCGCGCTGCCGACAGCGCACCGGTGCCCGAAGTGTAACAAGCAGAACTTGCTGCTCAAGCTGTCGAAGGCGGGCAAGAATTATCTATCGTGCCCCGACGCGAAGTGTAAGTACATCGTCGATGCCGACGCCGAGGGGAACGTCGTCAAGCCGCCCTCGACCGGGATCGCGTGCGAGAAGTGCGGCAGCGAGATGGTGATCCGCAGCAGTTGGCGCGGCCCGTTTTTGGCGTGCAGCGCCTACCCGAAGTGTAAGAACTCGAAGTCGATCAACGCCGAGCTGCGCGAGCAGTTGAAGGACATTCTGCCGCCCCCGGCGCCCGCGAAGCCCAAAGACGGCGACACCTCGACGGCCGTGGCCAAGTCCGACACGCCGAACGTGGCCGTGACGGATGAGTGCCCCGAGTGCGGCAGCCCGATGCGCTTGCAGAAGTCGCGCTTCGGCGGGCGATACTTCCTAGGCTGTACGAAGTACCCGAAGTGCAAGGGCACCAAGAAGCCGTCGCCGGAGTTGCAGCAGCAGCTCGACGCCGCGGCGACTTGACCCGGCGGCGAGCGGCTTTGTCCCCTCCTCCCTTGAGGGGGAGGGCTAGGGTGGGGGGTAGCAGGCCATCGCCGAGACGCACCGAACTCCGTTCACGCCCAATCCTACTGGGCCTGCCACCCCCCACCCTAGCCCTCCCCCTCAAGGGGGGAGGGGACAAGGCGGCGGCCACATTAGTCCGCAACTCGACCCGGCCCCCGTGGCCGTCACGACGCACCCGCTCGCCCGCCACAAACTGGCGCGCCTGCGGCACACCGGCACCGGCCCGGCCGAGTTCCGGGCACTGGTCACCGTGCTGACGCAAATCCTCGCCCTCGACGCCCTTGCGGACGCGCCGATGGTGGCAGTCGAGGTGCCGACGCCGCTCACGGTCACGCCCGGCGAAGTGCTGGCCGAGCGCCTGGGGCTGGTGCCGGTGCTGCGCGCAGGACTAGGGATGGCCGACGCGGTGCTGGGCCTGCTGCCCGAGGCGGTGGTCTGGCATGTGGGGCTGTACCGCGATCACGACACACTCAGCCCGCGCGAGTATTACAACCGCCTCACCGCGGATCACAAACTCGACATGGCGTGGGTGCTCGACCCCATGCTCGCCACGGGGGGGAGTGCGATTCACGCCATCGGCATCCTGAAAAGTGTGGGCGTCCCGCGCATCCGGTTTTTGGGCCTCATCGCCGCGCCCGAGGGGGTCGCGGCCCTGCAGGCGGCGCACCCCGACGTGCCGATCTACCTCGCCGCGTGCGACGAGAAGTTGAACGACGTGGGGTACATCGTGCCGGGCCTCGGCGATGCGGGCGACCGTCAATTCGGGACTTAGAAGTACCCAGAGACCGCCAAGGCGCCAAGAGCGCCAAGGAAGACATCAGACTTTGTTTCCTTGGCGCTCTTGGCGCCTTGGCGGTCTCTGTTCTACTCCGGGCTGGCTTTGCGCTCCAGCTTCGCCCCCGGCTTCGACTTGCCGAACGGCTTATACAGCGGGTCGCCGATGAGTGTGATCGTCCAACTCGTCAGCGGTAGCGTGCGCGCGTAGCACTCCACGAGTGTGTCGTCGCCGCGCAATAACTCCGCGAAGAACTCGGCCGGCTTCGGGAAGCCGAGCGTGTACGGCTCCGCGACGGGGCCGAGCGTCACCGCCGCGCCGTCGCTCAATAAATTGGGGCACCAGTTCTTCGTCCCCGGCCGTAGGCTCCCCGCCTCGTAGCTCGCCAGGTGCCAGGCGACCGCGCCGCGCACGAAGGTGTTCGACTTGCGGTAGTCGGTGAGGGCGTACCAGCCGCAGTAGAGGGCCGCGTCGGGGCAGCTATTCGCGGCGAACAGTTCGGGCTTGTTGTCGAGCGTGGTGGCGAACCCCGCGTCCTTGGTGACGGCGGCGAGTTCGCGGAACGACTCGTCGTAGCCCTCGTAGCCCAGCCCCGCGCCGGGCTTCTTGGCGTCGAACACTAAGCCCCGCGCATCGACATACGCCCGCCCCTTCAAGCCGCCGGTGGCCTCGACCGCGAGCGCGTCATCGACCAGGCGCTTGGCGACTGCCGGCGTCGGGCCGTCGAGGCGCGCCGCAAAGAGTACGCGCCCGCCGATCGCCTTCTGCTTCGCGGCCGGGTACTGCCAGTACAGCGGGTTCACCACCCAGCGCTCGCGCGGGTAGTCGCCGAACTTCAGCAGCATCAGTTCCGAGTCGAGCGCGGCGTGCGACTCGGCGTGCGTGAGCCGGCGCTCGTCGTCTTCGAGTTTAGCCACGGTGCGGGCGGCGTCGTTCCGCGCGGGGCCGGTCGCATTTGCCAGGGTGTCGCGCGCGGCCTTGAGTCTCGGCGCCAGTTCGGCCTGCCGCGACTTCTCGGCGTCGGTCTGCACTTGGTTGGCGACGCGGAGCGGTACGCCGTACACCACGAGGATGCAGCGGACGCCGGGGCGCTTGGCAAGTTCGGCGCGCAGCGGCGCGGCGACTTTCGCCTCGTAGTCGGCGTGCGGCATCTCGTCTGTCGTAACGAGATCGAGTTTGATGAAATTCTCGACCGGCACTTGACGCATTTTGACGTAATACTCGGCCACCTCGACCGACGCGGGGAGCGCGGCGTTGGCGACCACTAGCACCTCGGCGCCCGCCAAGTCGGCGCGGGCCGGGGCGGCGAGCGCGAGCGCCAGGAGGGGCAGGAGCCTTCGGGCGGCTGTCATTGCGTTTTCCCCAATGGGGGGTGGGGGGATGGCGGCCACGGGGTGCGACTCCTACACTTAGCCGCGACACCCCGGCCGGCCCACCCGAAAATCGAGGCGCACCCATGGCGACGGCGAACCCGACCCCCACCACGCACCCCGTGGCCGCCCCGGTCCACGAGCAGCCGCAGACCCCGACCGCCGACATCGGCCTCATCGGCCTGGCGGTGATGGGCGAAAACCTCATCCTGAACATGGAGTCCCACGGCTACACGGTGGCGGTGTACAACCGAACGACATCCAAAGTCGATGACTTCCTCGGCGGGCGCGGCAAGGGCAAGAAACTCGTCGGCGCCCACGGGCTGCCGGAGTTCGTCGGGGCGCTCAAAAGTCCCCGCAAGATCATGATCATGGTGCAGGCCGGCAAGCCGGTGGACCTCGTGATCGACCAGTTGGTGCCGCTCCTGTCGCCTGGCGACATCATTATCGACGGCGGCAACTCCAACTTCGTGGACTCGACGCGCCGCACCAAGGAACTTAGGGACAAGGGCTTCCACTTCGTCGGCACCGGGGTATCCGGCGGCGAGGAGGGCGCGCTCAAGGGGCCGTCGATCATGCCCGGCGGCGACCCCGACGCCTGGCCGGCGGTGAAGGAAATCTTCCAGGCCATCAGCGCCAAAGTCCCCTCGAAGCCGACCGCGACCGAGGGGCACTCGCACCAGGACGGCCCGGACATGGTGCCCTGTTGCGACTGGGTCGGCCCCGAGGGCGCGGGCCACTACGTCAAGATGGTGCATAACGGCATCGAGTACGGCGACATTCAATTGATCTGCGAGTCCTACGACCTAATGCGCAGCGTGCTCGGCCTGGACCCGAAGGAACTCAGCGGCATCTTCGACCGCTGGAACAAGGGCAAGCTCGACAGCTACCTCATCGAGATCACGCGCGACATCTTCGCCGCGACCGACCTCGACACCGGCAAGCCGATGATTGATTTGATCCTCGACACCGCCGGGCAAAAAGGGACCGGCAAGTGGACGGTGATCTCCGCCCTCGACCTCGGCGTGCCCCTCACGCTAATTAGTGAGGCGGTGTTTGCGCGGACGCTTTCGAGCCAGAAAGACGAGCGCGTGGCGGCGAGCAAAATCTTGCCGTCGCCCAAACTCGATGCGTTCCAGGGCGACAAGGATCAACTGATTGCCGACATCGAAATGGCGCTCTACGGCTCGAAACTCGTGAGCTACGCGCAGGGCTTCGCGCTGATGCGGGCGATGGCCAAATCCAGCGGCTGGACGATCAACAACGGCGCGGTGGCGCTGATGTGGCGCGGCGGGTGCATCATTCGCAGCGCCTTCCTCGGCAAGATCAAGGAGGCCTTCGACCGCGACACCGAGTTGGCGAACCTGCTCATCGACTCGTACTTCGCCAAGGAGATCGAGTCGGCGCAGGCGGGCTGGCGCCGCGCGGTCGCCGCCGGGGTGCTCGCGGGGGTGCCGATGCCGGCGATGAGCGCCGCGCTGGCGTACTTCGACGGCTACCGCACCGAGAAGTTGCCGGCGAACTTGCTCCAGGCGCAGCGCGACTTCTTCGGGGCGCACACCTACGAGCGCGTCGATCACCCGCGCGGCCAGTTCTTCCACACGAACTGGACCGGCCACGGCGGGACGACTTCGAGCACGACGTACAACGCTTGAAGGGGGGGCCGAGACTCGACCGGATGGGGGTGCGGCGTGGGCTGGTTCGACAAGCTTTTCGGTCGCCGGCCCGACGCGGAGCCGGCGCCCCCCGCCGGCGCGGACGGCAGCGACGACTTCGATGACAACGATGCCGGACCCGGTGCCGGGGGGCCGGTGAGTGGCCCGCCCGAGTTCGTCGCCGCCGTCGAACTCCAGCGCGCGTACTGGACGCACGACCCCGACGAGCAATCCCGGCTCGAAGTGGCCGGGGTCGGTTCGCTCGGCTGGCGCGACCTGCTGCGGCTGCACCACCTCCACTGCCTGGCCCGCGCCGCGCCGGGGCCGGCGCGGGCAGCGTCGGGGCCGAAGTGCCGCGTGACGGCGGCGCGCCTACTGGCGCCCGAAAGCCCGTACCGGCCGCGCCCGGCGTTGGTCTGGCAGGGGCACGCGGCGGGTTCGGGCGATGAGCGCGAGCCGGACCTGCAGGGCGACTTCCTGAACCCCTCGCTGACGCACCTCGGCTGCCTCGAAATCTACCGCGTCGATGCGGCCAACCACCCGAAGGCACTCGACTTCGTCGGCTTCGGCGAGTTAGCCGGCGTCGCGTTCGCCCCGCCGAGCTTGGTCCGCGCCGCGCGTCTCTCCACCGACGACGGCCGGGCCGAGATTGTACTGGCTCCCTTGCTATATGGCCTGACGTGGCGACTCGGCAATGAGTACGACCGCGACGGCCGGATGACACGCTTCGTCGCCCACCTCGGCGCGGACGGGTCGGAGGACAATGCACTCATGGGTGCGCTCCTCGGGGCGACCGGGTTGGGCGTCGGCCAGCAGGATTTTTCGGTCCAAGGCGCCGGCGGCTCGACGCTCTTCGGCCTCGGCTCGGTCGCCGAAATCGCGTTCCCGCTCGACATGCGTGACCCGCTGTTCGACGCCAAGGCCCGCGCTCGGGGGATCGACCCGGACGAGGTTCGCCGGGGATTGCCTTCGTGACAGCCCCGCCCCCGCCCCCCGGCGAGTACAAGCCCCCCGGCGGCAAGCTCGCCCGCGCCGAACTCGCCATCGGGGGCGGCGTCATCACGGCGGCGCGCGTCTCCGGCGACTTCTTCCTCGAACCCGAGCCGCTCGCCGGCCCGACGCTGACCGCCATCGGGGCCGCACTCGTCGGCACCCCGGCGGGGCAGTTGGTGGCCGAACTGGCCGCGCGCGTCCGGGCGGCGGTCCCGGTCACGGCCGAACTCGTCGGCACCACGCCGGAGGCCATCGCCGTGGCGGTGCGGCGCGCCCTCGGCCACGCCGACGAGTTGGGCGACTCGGCAGGCGCCGGCGACCGCGTGGGGCTGCTCGACCCGGCCGACCTCGGGCGCCTCACCGCCCCGTGGCGGGGTGCGGCGTGGCGCATCATCCCCGAAGTCGCGCGGAGTGCGGCGCTGAACGTCGCGCTCGACGAGGCGATCAGCGACCGCGTCGGCCGCGGCGAGTCGCCCCCCACCTTGCGCTTCTGGCGCTGGGCCGAGCCGGCGGTGATTCTGGGCCGCACGCAGTCGCTCGCCAACGAGGTCGATACGGGCGCCGCCGCCGAGATGGGAGTTGCCGTCGTGCGGCGCATGACCGGCGGTGGGGCGATGTTCCTCCAGCCGCACGGGGCGATTACGTACTCGCTGTACCTGCCGGAAAGTGCCCTGCCCTTGATGCCGGTGCGGCAGAGTTACGAGGTGTGCGAGGCGTGGGTGATCGCATCCTTGAGGGAGTTGGGCGTCGCGGCGTACCACGTGCCGATCAACGACATCGCCTGCCCCGAGGGCAAAATCGGTGGAGCCGCGCAGGCCCGGCGGCGGGGCGTGATTCTGCACCACACAACAATTGCCTACGACATGGACCCCGGCGAGATGCTGCGCGTCTTGCGCATCGGCCGGGAGAAGCTCAAGGACAAGGGCACCGCGAGTGCGTCGAAGCGCGTCAGCCCGCTGGTGCGCCAGACCGGCCTGAGCCGGGAGGCCATCGTGGCGCACCTACTGGCGTCGTTCCGCGCGCGCTTCGGCGGCGAACTCGGCGAGGTGGCGACCGCAGAGCTAGGGGCGGGCGAGGGGCTGGTGGCGGCGAAGTACGGCACGGCGGCGTGGACGGCGGAGTTCGAGTAGTGGCGAAGCAACCCCCCCCCCGGGCCCCCTCTCCCAGGAGGAGAGGGGGTGAGCGTGATTCACAGCGTCAACCAATGGCGTGTTTTTACCAGCCACCATTGTACCTCGCCTAGTAGTGTTCTCCCCCTCTCCTCCTGGGAGAGGGGGCCGGGGGGTGAGGTCTCTTGGCTCGCCCCCGACCCGAGGATTGTCCATGCTCACGCCCCAGTCCGTCGCCGAAGCCCACACCCGCATCCGCCCCTTCGTCCGCCGCACGCCGGTGTTCACGAGCGCGACGCTCTCCGAACTCGCCGGGCGGGAACTCGCGTTCAAGTGCGAGAACTTCCAGACCACCGGCAGTTTCAAGTACCGCGGCGCCACCAACGCCGTGCGCAACCTCCCCGACGGCGTTGCCGCGCGCGGGGTGGTCACGCACTCCTCGGGCAACCACGCCCAGGCGCTCGCGCTCGCCGCCAAGCTGCGCGGGATCGCCGCGCACATCGTGATGCCGAGCAACTCCTCGCCGGTCAAAAAAGCGGCCGTGCTCGGCTACGGCGGCGTGGTCCACGAGTGCGAGCCGACCTTAGCGGCGCGCGAGTCACTTGCGGCGCACCTCGTGGCCGACACGGGGGGGAGCCTGATCCCGCCGTTCGACCACGCCGACGTGATCGCCGGCCAGGGGACCGCCACCTTGGAACTGCTCGAAGACTGCCCGGAGTTAGACGCGGTGGTCGCGCCCGTGGGCGGCGGCGGACTCCTGAGCGGCGCCCTGCTCGCCGCGCGCCTGGTCTCGCCGGGCATCCGCGTCTTCGGCGCCGAACCCGCCGCCGCCGACGACGCCTACCGCTCCAAACTCGCCGGCGTCCGCCAGACCCAGCCGCCCCCCGTCACGATCGCCGACGGGTTGCGCACCACGCTCGGCGACCTGCCGTGGCCGCTCATCCGCGACGGGGTAGAAGCCATCTTTACCGTTACCGAGGCCGAGATCGCCGCCGCGATGAAACTCGTGTGGGAGCGCATGAAGCTCGTGATCGAGCCGTCGGCGGCGGTCGGCGTCGCAGTGGTGCTGTCAAAGCCGTTCTGTGACTTGACGGACTTGCGTCGTGTCGGCGTGATTCTTTGCGGCGGCAACGTCTCCCTGGACGATCGCTACTGGTAGCAGCTCGCCGCTACTTCGCCGGCAGCGGCCGGTAGACCCGCACCGCCGCGACCGACTCGGCCCCGGCGCCGATCGTCAGGCGGTGCGGGCCGTTGACGAAGCCCTGCGCGACCGTCACCGCCGACTCCAAACCAACACCGCACGGCGCCGGCACCGCGATCTCGTCGGCGCCGAGGGCGACCGACTTCCACCTCACGACGAACTCGGCCGGCACAGGCTTGCCCCCGGCCAACTGGAAGGCGTACTCGGCGTTCCAGTGCTCGGGGTCGATTTTGACCCGCCCGGACTTCGACGCGAACGGCGCGTCGGACGCCCCCTCCCCGTCCGGCCCCGTAACCGACCCCGACAGGGTAAACGTGTGCCGTTTGGGGTTCGCGAAGTCGCGCGTCACGCGCATCGTCCAGTCCTCCGGCACCGTCGTCGAAGCCGCCGGCACGAACCCCGCCACCACCGGCCACTTGCCGCCCGGCGTGGCGACGGCGCGCGTGAACGCCACGACCCCCGGCAGAGAACTCGGCCGCGCGCCGTCGAGGCGCGGCGCCACGCGCGACCCCGGCGCCGCGCCAGGCTTGAACACCAAATCCACGCGGTTGCCGTCGAAGTCGAGCGATAGCGCGCCGCCGTCGAGTTTGCAGTCCTCGCCGACGACGTAAGTTTTGATTCGCCCGTCGTCCGGCGAGTCCAGCGCGGCGTCGCGGCGCAGGTAACTCGTCACGCACTCGGCCATCAAGAACTCGCCGCGCGCGTTCAGATGCACATTATCACTCAGCAGCGCCTTCGGCTCGAGTTTATTTTCGCGCAAGTACTGCTTCCACAGCGCGCGCTGGTCGCACAACTCCGCGCCGTACTTTTTCGCCACGCTCGGCAGCCAGTTGTGGTTCATGAACGCGTCCCAGTGCTCGCCGCGCGGCGGCAACTTGGCCGGGTCGGTCTCCTCGGCGAAGTCTTTCTCCTTCGTCACGTGGTCGGTCTGCATCAGTACCTCGGCGGTCGTGCGCTCGCGCACGCGCCGAATAATATCCTCATACGAGTTGTGCGCGCCGTACACGTGGAAGATGAGGAGGTCCGGGTAGAACGGGTACAGGTCCGACTCGGCGGTCTTCACCAAGAGTTGCGAGGAGAAGCCGGCGAGCGCGCGGTTCTCGGCCACAATGTCCGCGTGCGGGAAGCGCGCCCGCAGGTCGGCCAGCACGGCGTCGGCCCACTTCTGCTCGGTGATCGACTGGCCGTAAAAGAGTATTTTCACCGTGTTGCGTTTCGCCGGCGTACTGTCGGCGAGCGCGCGCATCGTGCGCTGGATGTTGCGCCCGAAAGTGCGCGCGTCGGCGGCGAGCGGGGCGTACTTCAGCGGCGAGTCGGCCGCGGAAATGAGGGCGAGGCCGAGGCACACGGCGGTGGCCACTAACTGTTTCACGTCGGCTCCGGTTCGGGCGGGGTTTCGACTTCGGCCTGGGACTCGGCGAGCCGGGCCTGGGCGATCCCTTTGAGCACCAGCGTGGCCAGCGCCAGGGCGCTCAAGAGCGACGCCACGGCGTAGGCGGCCGGCTGGTTGTACTCCTGGATCAGCTTCTCGACGCGCAGCGGCATCGTGTCGGTCTGGCCGGTGATTCGCCCGGAAACCACGGCAATCGCGCCGAACTCGCCCATCGCCCGAGCGTTGGCGAGGATGACGCCGTAGGCCAGCCCCCAGCGGATGTTCGGCAGCGTGACGCGCGTAAACATCTGCCAGCCCGACGCGCCCAGGCTGCGCGCGGCGACCTCCTCCTCGGGGCCGACGGCGCGCATCACGGGGATCAGTTCGCGGGCGATAAACGGCACCGTTACGAACATGGTTACTAACACCAAACCCGGCGGGGCGAAGATTACACGGTAGCCGTGCCGCGCCAGCCAACCCCCGGCGGGCGACTGCACGCCGAGTACGAGGATAAATGCCAGCCCCACCACCACCGGCGACACCGAGAACGGCAAATCAATCAGTGTGGTGAGCAGCGTGCGGCCTCGGAACTCGAAGCGCGCGATGCACCACGCCGCCGCCACGCCGAACGCCGCGTTGACCGCCACCGCCACTGGCGCCACCACTGCCGTGAGGAACACCGAGTGCAGCGTATCCGGGTCTTGCGTGAGGTTGCGCCAGAACCCGCCGAGTCCCGCGCCCAGCGCGAGTGTAAACACATTCGCCAGCGGCACGCCGATGAGTAATATCACAATTGCGAACGTCGCCCCGATCAGCGCGTAGCGCACGTACCACGGGTCGCGCCGGAGGCTAGGCGTCATCGCGGCGGCTCCAGCGCTCGGCCAAGTTGAGCGACATCAAAAGTAAAAACGAGATGGCGAGCAGCACCACCGCAATCGCCGCCGCCTCGCGGAACTGGTACGCCTCGCGGCGCGCGAATATTAACATCGGCGCGATCTCGGTCTCCATCGCCCGGCCGCTGGAAATAAACACGACCGAGCCGTACTCGCCGACCGCGCGGGCGAGCGCCAGGATGAACCCCGTGAACGCGGCCGGCACCACCGTCGGGAAGACCACGCGCCGGAACGCCTGCCCGCGCGTCGCGCCCAGCATCGCCGCCGCTTCCTCGGCCTCGGCGTCTAACTCCTCCAGCACCGGCTGCACGGTGCGGACCACGAACGGGAACCCCGTGAAAACCAGCACCACGACGATACCCAGGCGGGTGTAGCTCACACTCACCCCCGCCGGCACGAGGTACTGCCCCAGCCAGCCGTTCTCGGCGTACAGCCCGGCGTAGACTAACCCCGCGACGGCAGTGGGCAGCGCGAACGGCACGTCGATCAGCGCGTCGAGCACCCGCTTCAGCGGGAACTCGTACCGCACCAGACTCCAGGCGACGACTAGCCCGAGCACTAGGTTGATTGCCGCCGACAGGATCGAGGCGCCGAACGTCAGCTTGTAGGCGCCGACGGCCCGCTCGGACCAGGCGGCCGCGACGAACTCGGGCCAACTCAGCTCGGCCGCGACCAGTGCCGTGGCGGCGAGCGGCGTTAGCACTAACAGGCTCAGGTAGCTGAGTGTGACTCCCAGCGCGAGGTTGCGGCCGGGCAGCACGCGGGGCGCGCTCACCGCCGCCCCCCTGCCGCGAGCACCCGGTCGGCCAGCGCCCCCTCGGCGAAGAAGCGCTCCTGGATCGCGCCCCAACTCGGCGCCAGCTCGAGCGCGTCGAACAGCCGCAACTCGGGGAACTCGGCCGCGTGCCGCCGGGCCGCGTCGGGGCGGCTCGGGCGGTGGTGGTGCTTGGCAATAATGTCCTGCGCCTCGTCGGTGTATAAATATTCCAGATACTGCTGTGCGGCGGCGCGCGTCCCCTTGCGGTCCACCACGCGGTCCACCCACGCCACGTGCGGCTCGGCCCGCACAGACAAGCTGGGCACGACGATTTCCAGATCGCCGGCCGACTCGGCGACCTCCAGGCGCGCCTCATTCTCCCAGGTGATATGCACGTCGCCGATGCGCTTTTGCGCGAATGTTAATGTCGAAGTCCGCGCCGAAGCGTCGAGCACGGGTATCTGTCTATACACCGCGCGCACGAACTCCTCGGCCTCCTGTTCGGTGCCTTTCCGCGCTATAACCGACCCCCAGAGCGCGAGGAAACTCCACTTGCCGTTGCCGGAGGTGCGGGGGTTCGGCGTGATCGACTGCACGCCGGGCCGGGCGAGGTCGGCCCAGTCTCTCACGCCCTTCGGGTTACCCTTGCGGACGACCATCACCACCGTTGAGTAGTACGGCAGCGAGCGCTCGGGCAGACGCTTTTCCCAGTTGGGCGAGATGAGTCCCGCGCGCGCAACGGCGTCGGTGTCGAGCCAGAGCGCGAGTGTCACCACGTCGGCCTGGAGGCCCGCCGTTACTGCCTGGGCCTGGGTGGCCGAGCCGGCGTGCGACATGCTGATCGTGAGCGGCAGGCCCGAGCGCTCGACGAAGCGCTGGTTGATTTCTTGCCACAATCCACGGGTGGGATCGCAGGCGACGTTCAGGAGTTCGACGCGGCCGGCGGGGTTGCGCTCGACGCCGGACCACCCCACCCATGCGGCGGCGGCGAGGAGGTAGGCGGCGACGGCGCCGAGGAGCCACTTCATGCTGCCGCGCTCGCGGGACTCGGAAAGACGACTAAGCCGATCGTCCGAGTCAAGATAGTCACGGGTAAGCCGGCCGGCCAGCGGCGAGGCCGCCGATCCGACCAGGCTCACACATCCCTAACGGTTGGCCGGCTCGAGCGGTAGCCGCGCCGCCTCGGTCACGCGGTCGAGGAACGCGGCCTGGCACACATGGTGAACGACCTCGGCGACCTCGAAGTCGCTGTGCAGCTTCCGCAGCCCCTCCACGTCGGCGTCGGTTACGGTCTCCGG
>CAXTPM010000046.1:0-737 GCA_964245865.1 uncultured Fimbriiglobus sp.
AGCTTCGACGGCAAAACGTGCCGCGTCACCACCTTCGAGGGCAAGACCTACTCCGACGAGTTCCGCTTTCGCACTCTTTGCGACGTGTAGGGAGCACTTTAGGGAGCACTGCCCGCCGGTCGCTTCGCGTCCTGCCCCCACGCTAGTGCTGCCGCGCCACCAGCTCGCGGAACTTCTCCTGGGCCTTCTCCGGGTCGGGCCCGAGGTTGACCGCCCTCCCCTTGATCGTGACGTACCAGGTCTGCGTCTGCTTGCGGAGCCACGGCCTCGGCGGGCGGCCGCCGCGAGCGTGGTACGAGCGCTGCGGCTCGTCGGAGGGGTGGTACTCGAACACCGACGGCCACTCCGGCTCGTTTCTGGCGTGCCACTGCCGGTGGTGCGCGGCGCACAGCCACCGCACGTCCAGCCAGCGCTCGGGGTAGTAACTGTCGTGGTGGGCCTGCGACACCGCCCCGCACTCCTCGCAGGGTCGGCGGGTCAGAGTCCCCTTGGCCAGCGCGGCGGTGACTGCGGCGTGGGCTATCATCTGGAGGTGGTAGGCTTTGTTGAACACGAGTGCAGTTATGCACGTTTCTCGGTTCACTGCAAGCCTTTTTCTGACCGCGCTCGCGCGGGGCGTGCCGGTGGACGTGCTCGCAAAGCTCATCGGTAACAGTATCAACGTTCTCCGGGCCAACTACGAGCACCTGGGCGACGACTCAATGGGGGGGGTGCTCACCGCCGCGGCGGTGAGGGCG
>CAXTPM010000046.1:747-13695 GCA_964245865.1 uncultured Fimbriiglobus sp.
CTTGGTCTTGTTGGCGATCGCGTCATCGAGGCTGGCGGTGAGGGCGGTGTCGTGAGAAGCGGGTCACGCCGACGGGCGGATATTGGCGGAGACAACTAGCACTTGGGCGGCGAGGACGGGCACCTGCGTAAGGCGCGGGGCGGCTGACCGCGAAAAAGCCCGTCTTCGCGCGATCTTCACGGGCTGCGCAGCCTCGCAGATACCAATGACTTACGCCGTGTAGGGTCGTATTTCGGTAAAAATGTTCGCCCGAACCGCCGGATTTTTGTGGATTCGCCCGGTTCGGGCCTGATACCCTGAGTCCGTGGGAGGGATCAGGTGCCCTCCCATGTCGGCTGACCTCTTTTTCTCGGGGGATCGGGCATGGCGAACGGGATCACATCAAGGCTGATGGCACTGGGCGTGGCGGCGGCCGGCCTGGCACTCGGCGGGCCGCAGACGCTGCCGGCGTCGTCGGGCGAGCGGGTGGTGGGGGCGACTCCGGTCGCCCCGGTGCCCGACGACTGCAACGGCAACGCGATCAACGACGCCAACTGCGCGTCCGGCTGCGGCAACGGCCCCTACCAACTGATCCGCCCCGAGCAGGCGGGCACCACGCTGGGGACCAGGTACAACAACGACCAGTTGGTCTGCACCACCAACGCGGCCAGCCCGTGCGCGAAGTATACCCTCACGTCCAGCGGCGCCGCCTGTACCGCCACGAAGACGAAGATCAGCGAAGACTAGTTATCACGTGACCGGCCCCGATCCGCCGCCTGGGGGGATCGGGGCCGCATTTACAGATTGCATTTGAAATTGAATTGATACATTCCGCCGGGGGTTGCGTCATGAGCCTGCGTGCAGTGTGTGCTGTGATCGCAACTACTACTTGTGCTTCGGCGGCCGACCCTGTCGCTGAGTTCGGCCGCAACTACCCGGCGTTCCAGAGGGGCCAGCTTACTGCCGTGGCGAAGATCAGCTACGACCCCAAGACCCCGCCGAATACTTCGCGGACGACGCGAGTCTATGTTGACCTGCCCCGCTGGAAATTGGTCGATCGCGAGTCCACGACCTCGCTCAAGGACGGTAAAACCTCGACGTACTCCCTCCAGGGGGAGTCCCTCGTCCACTCCGGCGGCTCGATCAGCGTTTCGGCCAACTTCGAGACCGGGAAGGCGTTCGGCGGGGTCGCCGCCTACGTCAAGACCCTCCCGCCCGACAAGGCCCGGTGGTCGGGGTTCGGCGCGTTCAGTTTCTCGCTCGACGGCCGCACGCAGATGAACGACGCGCACCCGCTCGCCGAAATCCTCGCGCGGTCCAAAACCACGACCGACGACGGACTCCACGACGGCAAAAAAGTCGTCGTCGTCGTCGGGGAGGGCGAGTGGGGCAAACTCTCGCTGTGGCTCGACCCGGCGCGGAGCTACCTACCCCTGAAAGTCGTCCAGGAGAAGGGCGGCGGGCACCTCATCGACGGGAACAAGCCCCTGCGCAGCGTGGTCCGCAACGAGGACGGGAAGCCCTCGCCCCTCGCCGAGTTCGTCCAGCAGTACGAGACGACCCGCGTCGAGACGGTGCGCGGGCGCGACATGGTTACCGGGTTCACGCACCGCCTCACCGAGCGGGCGAGCGACGGGACCTCGCGCGAGGAGAGGACCTCCGTCCTCCTGAGCGACATCAAACCCGTCGAGAAGTGGGACAGGGACCCGTTCGTCCCCACGACCGTCATTCCCGACGGCATGCGCGTCACCGCCCAGGACGACCAGCCCATCGAGTACGAGTGGCGGGGCGGCAAGGCCGTCAAGAAGGTGAGCCAGGCCGTCGTGGCGAGCGCCGGCTCGCAGCAGTTCGCGCCGCCCGCCGAGTCCGCGAACTGGTGGCTATGGCCCGCCGGCGGCGCGGTGGTCCTCGCCGCCGCCGCCGGCGTCTTCTGGGGCGCCCGCCGCGCCGGGAGGGCCGCGTGAACCTCGCCGCGTTCGCCCTCGCCTCCGTACTGGCCCCGGCCCCGGCGGCGCCCGCCGTCACCTCCGGCGGGCCGTACTGCGGCATCTACTGCGTCTACTCCGCCGCGCGGATGCTCGGCAAGCCGGCCGACTTCGCCGCGCTCCTCGACCGGCGGTACGTCGGCTCGTACAAGGGGAGCACCGCCGCCGAGTTGCAGCGGGCGGCGGCCGACCTCGGCCTGAGCGTTACGGCGATGAGCGGCCTGACCGCCTCGTCGCTGCGGGCGAGCCGGCACCCGGTGCTGTTGCACGTGCGCCGGCCGGGGCGGAAGATGCCGTTCGCCCACTGGGTGCTGTTCGCCGGGGTCGAGGGCGGCCGGGCGCGGGTGATCGACCCGCCGGCGGGGGTGGAACTCGTACCGTTCGCCGAACTCGCGGCGCTCTGGGACGGCGTGGGACTGGTCGTCTCGGCCGAGCCCGCATCGACCGCTGGGCTGCGGCTGGCGGGCTGGGCCGAGGCGGCGGCCCTGCTGGCCGCCGTGACCGCCGCACTCGGGGCGGCCCGCCTGGCGACTTCGGGCCGCCCCGTCGGCCCGGCGTGGGGCGCGGCCGGGCTGCTGGCCCTCGCGGCGTGCGTCGGGGCCGGAGTGCACGCGCTCGGCCCCGACGGCCTCTACCGCAACCGCGCGGCGCTCGGGCTGGTGTCAGCGCAGCACTTCCGGCCGGACATCCCCGAACTCGGCGTCGGCGAGGCGCGGGCGCTGCTCGCCGCCGGCGCGGTCGCCGTGGACGCCCGCGTGCCGGCCGACTACGCCGCCGGGCACCTGCCGGGGGCGGCGAGCCTGCCGGTGTACGCCGGACTCGCCGAGCGGCGGGCGGTCTCCGACGCGATCCCGGCCGGGGCGCCGGTCGTCGTCTACTGCCAGAGCGAGGGGTGCGTGTGGGCCGACTCGGTCGCGGCCGACCTCTACCACCGGGGGCACACCAACATTTCGATCATGCGCGGCGGCTGGCGCGGGTGGGCGGGCGATGAGTAGCCGCACCCGACGCCTCGCCGAGCGGGCGGTGGCACTCGCCCTCGGACTGGTGCTGCTGCGGAGCGCCGCCGCGCACGCCGGGAACGGGCACCACTTTTTATCGACCGTCTACTCGTACCAGATCGCCGGCGCGGAGGCCGGTCGCCTCGCGGCGGCGTCGCTGCCGGCCGTGCAGATGGCCCTCGCGGTCTGCCTCGTGTTCGGCTGGTTCCTGCGTGGCGCGTACCTCGCGGCCGCCGTCCTCTTCGCCGGGTTCGCGGCGGCGCAGTCCTCGGCGCTCGGGCGCGGCCTCGACATTTCCTGCGGCTGCTTCGGCGCGGGCGACAGCCTGCCGGTCGGCCCCGCCACCCTCGCCGTGGCGGGCGGGTGCCTGCTGGCCTCGCTCGCCGGACTCTTTCTGACTCGCAACCCCGCCCAGCCCAACCCCGGAGTCCAGTCATGCGGCGCGACCGACGCGGCGGGTTCACGCTGATCGAGCTGCTGGTCGCGGTCGCCATCATGGCGGTCCTGGCCGGCCTGATCCTGGGCGGGGTGCAGAAGGTCCGCTCGGCGGCGGCGGGGGCGCGCTGCCTCGACCAGATGCGGCAACTGGGTCTGGCCCTGCACCACTACCACGACTCCAACCGCGCGTTCCCGCCGGGGGTGAGTTACCAACTCGGCGCGAGCCCGCAGCCGCACATGACGTGGCTGACGCGGCTGCTCCCCTACGTCGAGCAGGACGCGCTCTGGCGGCAGAGTGTCGCGGCGTTCGAGCGGGAGAAGTTCTTCGAGGCGGGGCCGCACCTGCCGGTCCTCGGGCACAAGGTCGGGCTGTTCGTCTGCCCGTCCGACGCGGTCGCCCAGGAGCCGTTCGACTTCGGCACGTTCTCGGTTGCTTACACCTCGTACCTGGGCGCGTCGGGCACGAACCTGCACTCGTGGGACGGGGTGTTGCACACCGACTCGGCCGTGGCGGTGGGCGGCATCACCGACGGCACCTCGAACACGATTATCGCTGGCGAGCGGGCCGTGAGCGCGGCGCACAACTTCGGCTGGTGGTACGCGGGGTGGGGGCAGGCGAAGACGGGGTCGGTCGATTCGCTCCTCGGGACTCGGGAGGTATTGGAATCCCGAGAGATCGAGTCTTGCCCGAGGGGGCCTTACCACTTCCGCGCCGGGCGCGCCGAAGACCCGTGCGACGCGCTGCGGTTTTGGTCGCACCACCCCGGCGGCGCCAACTTCGCCTTCGCTGACGGCTCGGTACGCTTCCTCGCCTACTCCGCCGACTCCATCCTGCCCGCCCTGGCCACCCGCGCCGGGGGCGAGGTGGTGGAAATCCCATAGCTGCCGGACTCCGGACGCAAAAAAGCCACGCCACCCGTGAGGGCAGCGTGGCTTGCGTCGTTATTCACCCCCGCCCCCGGCTAGTCCGCCGCCAGTTCGACCAAGGCGTTGTGCCGCGCGCACGCCTCGGCGTACTTCCCCGCCGAGTCGATGGCCGCGCCCAGCAAGTCGCCGTAGTCCGCCCCCTTAGTCCTAGTTGCCGGTGCGAAATAGGCTCGGGCGGGCCGTTCCGCGTCGGCGCGCTTACGCCCGCCTGACGGCGACCGCTGCCGCGATCTTGGCCAGGTTGTAGGTTAGCACGCCCCACCCGACCCAGCGTTCCATCCCCGCCTCGCCCCGGTACCGGCATCCGGAGCGTATTCGGATGACAATGCTGGGAGATCTTGAGGCAGAAGCACTCGGCGAGAATCTGGTCGAGGTGGTCGAGGTGGAAATCATCGCTCAGTTAGCGTGATCCTGGTCCAGATGATCCCAGGCAAGCTTGATTTGCTGGCTAGAGGCATCGTGGTGGCCGACTACGCCCCTCCACAGATTGGTTGCGGTCACAAAATCGCCGGCTTCTTCTGCAAGCAGCGCGTTTCCGATTACCACATCGACGAGAGTCTCGGGAAAGGCTTCAGGGTCCTGCTCGGCAAATATAAGCAACTGGACAGAGTTGACCCGATCACCCTGACAGCGGCAAATAGATGCCCACTCGACCAACGCCATTGCTCGCCTTCCGGGAAACAGCAGGGGGGCGCTGCAGACGGACTTCAAGTCGTTGATCGCGTCGTCGCGCTTTCCCAATGCGAGAAGGATTCTCGCTCGCTCTAGTTGAGCATCACCTTTTTGATGAGGCGTAATGTCGGGTGTCTTCAGAATTACGTCGAGGTCGGCTAACGCGGCGTCAGGTTCGCCCTTCGCGAGGAGGGATAGGCACCGCCGGAAGAGCGCGATGAATCGTCGATCGTGCGAGGTGCCGGATATCGTCAGAACCCGAGTACGGTCAGCGATGGCGAGGTCATGATTGCCCAATTCTGCGTGGATGTCGGCTCGGTTATTCAGTGCCGCCGCAAGTTGCTCTTCTTTGGCCTCGGGGAAGTCGATGATGGCAGACATCGCTTGTATCGCCGAATGCGGGTCTCCGCCGATCTTGGTAAGGATGAGCCCCAGCCCATGCTCGGCCATGACCGTAACGAGGGTGCCTGGTCCGGCTCGTTCGATTGCGGCGCGAAACCTGGCCTCAGCGGAAAAGTAGTCGCCCTCATCGAAATGCAAAATGTGACCCAAGTTGAAGTCGGCTCGGGCAAGTGATAGCTGAACCGCTCGATCCTGACCAAATGAGTCCGCTACTTCTCTCAGCTTGGCGAGTTGTTTTTGGGCGAACGGATCATTGCTTCTGCCCGAAATCAGCACCAGATCACAGACCAACTCCGACCAGGCGAGTCTGGCTTCGGGTGCATCAAGGGGAAGGTCGAAGAGGATGTGTTGTGCCGGATCAGAAGGAAAGTCAGTGAAAGTGCGAAGCGCGACAACCGCATAGTCGCTCGGTTGAAACTGCCACGCGGCTTGCAATAACCGCTTTGCCAATGCACCCCCCCGGCCCGGCAATGAAAGCTGATCCAATAAATGCCGTTCGCCGAGGATGTCAGGCTGTAGACCTTGGAGTGAATATCCACCTGCGACGGAACCGCAGAACTCGCTATAGACCGTTTCGTCCAACAGGTCGGCATCCGGTAGAAGAGCCGCAGATTCAGAGGACGTAAGATGTTTGAAGCCATCTGCCCTTGGTAACAACCCGCCGACAGCCGTCGAAACCAGCAACAGATTTTCCATCTGCTTCAGTCTGTCGGGATCGAGGATCAGGGATTTGCGCCGGGCTTCCTCTTTCTGCAGGACGTGGCGAAGTAGGTCGGCACTCACGATAGAGTCGTCGGTGGTATCGAGAAATTCCGCTGCCATCATCAGGAAGAGCGGCCGGCCACCGGGATCGATCGCGGACAAACGCTGCAGAAACTTGAAGGCTTTCTCAGCACTCCATTTTCTCTTTAGTGACAGGACCACCTCGGCAGCGAGCTTGACCATAGCAGCGCCGTCGAGGGCTTCCAAACGAATTGGATCCGAGTGAGCACATGCCTCGATTTCAGCGCGTTCACTTAGGCTCTCCTCCCGTCGGAACTTTGACCACCATGAACTCAGGTCGCGCTCAACAAGCAAGATGCGGACGGGGTAGGGAATATAGGCGGCCGCCCGATTAAGCGAGAGAACGATGTCCGATGCCTCTGCGGCACGGTTTGCCACGTAGTCAATCACGATCACTGTGCGACGTGAAGGCCGAAAGTGAGTCCACAGAAAGGGAGCCGTTGGCCGGCTAAAAAAGCCCGCGTTCCAGCCGGGCTGCGAATCGTAGCACAGTTCGAGTGCAAGTCGGCTCTTGCCGCTGCCCCCTGAACCCGTGAGCAGAAGCCATGAGAACTTCGCTGGCGAGTCAAGAAATTCGATCAGGAGTTCCTGTTCTCTTTCTCGGCCGACGAACTTCGTCGATCGCGAAGAGAATGCCAACCATGCCTTCGCAGGATCGGTGGCTCGTAACTCAAGGACTGGCTCGTTATTCCTCTCTGGCCGAGCCGGCGAATCGATCAGCGATCTTGCGTAAGCCTCGGCGGCTACCTTCCATCCGGCCAGCAGACAAATCGGGAAGCGTGGATCATCCTTATCGATCAGCGTCGAGCATGTCTGGCAAAGCCAGATCCCATTCCCAGCGGAAGAACGTTGCTCTTTGGTCAAGCTCGTATCGTATCGTGGTCCGCCGGGGGCGGCTGCGGTGATGTGGGCACCTACCCCGATATTCACCGTGCTGTCAGGGTTCAGCCCTGGCCCACTTGTCTCACGTCGGCAACCTGGATTCGAACAGCGGTATCCGCACCGTTTCGCAAGGGTGGACAGGACGGCCCTGGTAAAGTCGTGCCGCGTTGCCATAAGATCGCCAGAGGATGAAAATCTATTCCACCAGCAGGCCGCCCGTGAATTCTCGACATCGGGCGAATTGTCGTTGGTTCAACCCGCTCTGGCAAGAGCATCGGTTGTGCCCGATAAGACGAGTTATCGGGCACCGATGGCCTGGAAGCCGCAAGGGGAGGCGTGTTGCGGTCCCCAAGGGTTTGCCTTGCTGACGGCGAGAAATAACCGTCTCGGGCAAACGCGGGAATTTAGAGCGGGGCTGGGCGGTCCTCGCCGATCGCGCCGGCCATGTTGCTGCGGACGACCCCGAGCGCGTGCACCAATGCCGCCTCGATCTCACTGACCGTCACCCCTCGGCTGGCCGTGACGGTCACGACCAGTCCGCCTGGTGCAGTGTACTTTTCGTGGGTGCCCCGTAGCTTCGGTGCGGCCTTCCCCTTCCGGCTGCGAACCGCCTTGCGGGTGTGCGGCACCACGTTGAACGCGACCGGCTTATCGCCGCCCTCTTCGAGCGTCCGACGCGCCTGTGCGGAGAGCGCACGCCTGTTAAAGTCCGTCGGGTCGGCCTGGCCCATCAGCCGTTCAAGCATCCGGCGGCCCCCGCCGGCGGCCGACTGGTAGGTCGAGACCACGACACGCTTGAGACCGGCCGCGTCGTGCAAGGGCTTCAGGGCGACGACAAGCTGGATTGTGGAGCAGTTGGCGACGGGCAGGATGCGCCGCTCGGCCCAGCCGCCGAGGGCGTCCAGGTTCACCTCCGGCACGACCAAAGGCACATTGGGTTCCATGCGGAAGGCTGACGAGTTGTCGATCACCACGCAGCCCGCCGCGGCCGCCCTGGGCGCGACCGCCTTCGCGTTCTCCCCGCCGGTCGAGAGGAACAGTATGTCGGTGCCGGCGAAGTCATAGGCCGCGAGATTCTGAACCGCGACGGCCTGTCCGCGAAATGCGACCTGGCGGCCGGTAGAGGCCTCACAGCCCCCTGTGGACAGCACGCCCGAAAACTCACTGCCGCAAAACGACCTAAGATACCGGAGGATCACTGATGGCGGTGCCCACCGGGAATGTCCTGACCGGCACTCTCGCAGGCCTTTCGGCTAGCCTCGGTGCTGCCACGATATGTGGGAGAGGCCCAGATGATCTCGGAAGATGCGGACGGGCACAAGGTTCGGTGGATCGCGGAGGTCGAGCGCCGAGTGGGGGGGCATTCCTTTGCGGATGCCGTATGGGCAGAGCGATCCCCGCTGCGCCGCCTGCTGGAGTCAGTCCACCGGCTGCACTACGTCGACAAGCACTTCTCGCGGGTACAGCCGCCGTTGCCATACCTGCCGGCGCTGCCGCTCGACGATCGGTGGGTTGATCTACGGTTGTCAGACGGTATCGAGAATTCGCCGTTCGCCAGGAATCGGGGTCTCGCAGAACTCGCGCCTCGCGTTTCGGTCCCTCGCTTCCTCACCATCTCCGAGAGCGTGATCGTCGTCGGCGAGCCCGGGGCTGGGAAATCGACGATGATGAAGTGGGCCGCTCGCTACCTCATCGCGGAGCCGCGCAGCAAGAGCATCCTGCCGCTATTCGTCTCCCTCCGCAGCTACGCGCGCTGGAGGGCTCGGCATGCGGAGGGCAGCATCCTGGGCTTTCTGGCCCAACAACACCGGATCGACGAAGACGACTTCGCCAATTTCATGGCCGACATCGAGATCGCGAGCTACTCCCCGAACTCTACGACGAGCGGCCTGCGGGGCATTTGCAAGGTGCTCCTCGACGGCTGGGACGAAGTCCCGCTCGACATGCGCCCCTTGGTCCGGGACGACATCCACGCCATTCAGCACCTACTCCCCGTCGTCGTGACCTCGCGTCCCTCGGGGTTCGTAAGCAGCCTAGCCATCGAGACCCGGTACGAGATCACGCCGATGTCCTACGAGTCGATGCGCCTGCTCGTGCGGGAGTGGCTCGATCAGGAGGGCAAACCCGAGTTGGAGGTGCCCTTGTGCCTGCATCTAGACCGGCACATTTCGCTACGCGAGCTGGCCCGAAATCCCTTTGTCCTCACCCTGCTGTGCGCGATCGTCGCACGGGACTGGCCGGGTCCGATCCCCAGGTCCAAGGGCCAGATTTATTCACGATTGCTGGAGATCGCACGGGAACGGTGCAATCACGAGTTTCGTACCGAAGGTTTGGCGTGGACGCCAAAGGACATCAGCGAAGCGCACGCGGCGGCCCTCGAGACTCTGTGCGACGAGACCGGCCAATGCCGTTACGAGTTTGAGTACTTCCTTCTCGTGGGACTGACACGGGAACGAGAACGAACGGCCCAGTTGCTCGAGTCCTCAAGGCTCATCACGCTCGCGTATGAAGGGGCCGACCAATGGAGCTTCTTACACCCGACGGTGCACGAGTTCCTCGCCGCCATGCGACTGACTGAGGCCGGGCACGGCACCAACCTCGTTGCCTTTGCGAAGCGGCCGGGGTGGCTCCATGTCGTGACCTTTGCGTGCGGGCTGATCTCGAGCCGGGATGACCACGAGGTCTGGTCCAGCCTGCGCGAGGTCGCGTCCAAGATGGACCGCTTCGGAATCGTGGTTTTGCGGCTCGCGGCCGTTCTCGCCGAGGTCGGCTGCAACGATGGTGGCCGGAGCTTGCTCGGGGTGGACATCCGGCCGGAGCTTTGGCGCTGCTTCCTCCGCGCCCCCGAATCACGGCCGTACGCCAGTGCCCTGGTGGAATTGAATCCCGACTACGCCCTCGAGCACTTGGAGGACATTCAGTCGAGTAGGGATGGCGTCCTTCTCATCGCCACGCTGTACGCCCTGTTGCCTCCCGGAGTCCACGGCCGACAGGAACTCCTTCAAGCCCAACTGAAGCTCACGACAGAGACTGGAGTGACCTTGCTCCACGAGGTCGATACGCCGAGCCTCCCAAGCCAGCTCGGCTTCTACCCAGGGCAGTCTCACAATCTCACTCTAGCCAGCGAGACGATGTCCGCGCCGGACATACTCTCGAAGCTGAGTGCCGGACTCGACCCGATTCTGCGGCGCTCGTTCCGGATCCGGTTGGCAAACCTCGGCGGGGCGCTGGCGGAGGAGGCACTGACCGAAGCCATGGATCACGCGACGGAGGCGAACGAGATTCTCGAGCTCAGTGAAGCGCTGGCCACCCTGGGCACGATCGGAGCGAGGGACGCCCTCATGGCAAAGCTCCGCCTCATCCGCGAGAAACCTCCTGACAATGCCTATGTCATTACCTTTCAGCTCCTCGAGGCGCTCCGCGGACTCCCACTCGAGGGAGCCGACGCTCAGACCATCCTCGAAATCGGTACGGGTGAACGGGACACGGAACTGCGGGTGATCGCAGTGCGGGCCCTCTCGAACTGCCAGGACGAGCGGGTGCTCGCGCGCTTGACCGACCTGATGCGCCGTGAGGAACCGGAGCTCAAAGTCCGGTGTCTCACGATGGAGACGTTGATGAAGGCCCATGCCTTCTACGGCGTTCGACACCTGCTTCGCGAGGGGTTGGCGGCGCGGGAGGACCAGGGCGAGCGGCGGTATGCCTGGGACTATGTGCTGGCGTCAGGAGTCCACGCCGCGCCGGGTCCCGTCCCTGAACTCTCCAACTTCCCGAACGATCTCGAGCCGACGGTCGTCGCCTTCCTTCTCGACGGCCAGGCGGACCCACTTCACGCCCACGTCGCGGCGGGTTGCCGCCTGCTCCGCTGGAGCCTTGCGATCCGGAATGGCTTGGCAAAGGTCGCCCTCCGCCCCGAAGCTCCCGCCGCCAGCCGGATCGCCGCGTGTGAGGCACTGACCGGTTTCACCCCTACACCGGAGCTCGTCGCACAGTTCCAATCGCTTCTGCGTGAAGTTTCGGCCGCGCCCCGCTCCGAAGCACTCGTCCGCGCCGCTGCGGACGTTCTCGCGGCTTATGATCCGACGTTGCTCATCCGGGTTGATGATCCCGTCTGCCAACGAGAACTCTGGCGCGCCGCCTTGAAGCACGGCCTCCTGGTCCACGACGAGGGGATCGAGCGCCCACCCGCGCCTTTGATCCGAGCGAAGGGGACCTCGCCGCTGGATCGACCGATCTTCGAGCACTCGTTGCGAAGCGTGTTCCACGAGGCTTTTCAAGCCCGTGCTCTTGAGTACTTGAAGATTCTGCACCCGACGGCTCAGGAGGTGGTGCTGAAGCAGGGCGACGGTGGCAAGGACATCGTCGTGTACGGCATCGGTCGGATCTACGCGTGTTACGCACCCGCGCGGATCACGGATTGGCGCGAGGCGGACATTATCGCCAAGATGACCTCGGACCTCGGGAAGGCGAGTGCAGCTCTCGGCTCCGCTTTCAAGGAGTGGGTGTTCCTACACAATCACCCCCAGAATGCCCTGACCAATCGGCTGTCCGACCACGTTCTTAAACTGCGAGAACAGCATCCTGGGTTGCGACTGGATGTTTGGGGGATCGAGCAGCTGTGGACGCAGTTGAACTCGAACAGAACTTGAAGCTGGGACTTGGCCTAAGTAGGTAGCCAGAAGTTTCCGGACAGCACGCCGGCGAGCCGGAGGCGGTCATGATTGGACATCCGGAGCAACTCGTCGCTCGCCCGCTCCACCCCGGCGGCCAAGTCCGGGGTCGGCTCGTTCGCCATCACCCGCCCCTTCAGGTGTCGCCACAGCCCTTCCAGCGGGTTCAACTCCGGGCAGGCCGTCGGCAGGAACCGCAACTCGATTCCCAACTCGGCCGCCAGGTCGCGGCTACGGGTGGCGGTGTATGGGCTGCCGCGGTCCAGGAACAGGACGATGTTCCACCACCGCCACACCGCCCGGACGTTCCGCAGGTGCTCCTGGAATGTGTGCTGGTTCCGCTTCCCGGCCCCGTCCAGCCACCGCCGGCCGGTGGCCGGGTTGAGGGCGCCGAACAGCACCGCCTTGTACCGGTTCCCGGTGACCGGCACCTCCGCCTGCAACCCGACCGGCGACCAGCACGCCCGCCGCGGCGGGGTCTCGGTCAGGATGGTGGCATCGGTGAACAGCGCCACCGTCCGCTCCAGACGGCCCGCCGCCCAGTCGGTGGACCCTCCGCGGCATCCGGGCGTCATTCGCCTGGCTGGCCGACTACACCCTGGGTGGGGTGTGGCGGGTACTCGACCGCTGTGGGTTGGGGTTGCGGACGGCCCGCGTGGAGCAGTTCAGCCCCGACCCGGAGTACGACCGCAAGGTGCGGCGGTTGGGTGCCTGCCTGCGGGCGGCGGCCGCCGACCCGGAGCGGGTGGTAGCCGTGTTCGTGGATGAGATGGGGTACACCCGCTGGCCCGACCCCGGGCCGGATTGGGGAGCGCTCCCCCCAGCCGACCCTCCGCGAGCCGAACGGTTCGACAGCCCGAATCGGCTGTGGCGGGTGAACGCCTTCTTCGCCCAGTTCGCCCGCGGGTCGAACGCCCTGCTGCGGTACGTCGGGCTGCTCGGCGACGGCAAGCTGGCCCGCTGGCTGCACCCGAAACGGGCTACCGATGTTGCTCGTCGAAACTGATTAGATTAGCCCTTGGCGGTCTTCATCTCGTCGATGATGGCTTCGATTGTGCGAAAGATTATGCTCGCCGAGATGTTGAAGAACTCTCGCCGCTCGTTCACCCGGTACTTGTCGAGCCAGCGGTGGGCTTCCTTTTCGACGTAACCACAATCTCCCACGTCCCACTGGCAGATGATAGAGAACGGTAGCGCAGCGCTGGTCTCAGA